>NZ_JBMVFV010000025.1:0-69364 GCF_049538395.1 Micromonospora sp. AB353
CTCGCCGCCGAGCCGCTTGAGGTGGGGCAGCAGCCGGGCGCCGACCCGGCCGGTCGCGCCGGTGAGCAGGATCCGGCCGAGCGGCGCCGGCTCGGCGTCGACGGTCTCCAGGGGTACGCGCATGGCTGTCGCCTCTCTGCGAGGTGGCCGCGCGAACAGGTGCGGGCGTACGCGGCCGGGTTCCGTCCTATGCGGCCGCGCGCAGCGGCCGGCGCTCCTCGGCCAACCGCTCCAGCAGCTCGATGCCCCGTTCCACGCCGGGCATCCCGGCCATCTCCGCCTGGAGCCGGGCGGCGTTGCGCCGGTAGAGGTCGTCGTCCAGGGTGGCGCGCACCGCGTCGCGGATGCGTTCCGGCGTGGCCGCTGCCTCGTCGAGGCGGATCGCCACCCCGGCCGCGCTGAGCCGGTGGGCGTGGTACGGCTGGTCGACGGCGACCGGGACGACCACCATCGGCAGGCCGTGCCGCAGCGCGCCGACTGTGGTCAGGTAGCCGGCGTGGTGCAGCACCACTGCGGTGCGGCGCAGCACCTCGTCCTGCGGGATGTACGTGGCCAGCCGCACGTTCGGCGCGTCGATGCCGGTGGCGGCGAGGTCGACGCCGGAGCCGAGCGTCATGACCACGTCGACGTCCTCGTCGCGCAGGCCCCGCGCGGCGGCGCGGAACAGGTGCGGCGTCTGGTTGAACGCCGTGCCCATGGTCATGTAGATCAGCGGCCGTGTGGCCGGGGCGGTGAGCCAGTCCGGCACCGGGCCGTCCACCTGGTACAGCGGCGGCATGATCGGGTGCACCACCTCGTCCTCGGCCCGTCCGCCGAACCACAGCAGCGGGTCGTCGGACAGCGGCTGCATGCTCGGCAGGTACGCGTCGAGGTAGAGGTACGGGTAGAGCCGCGCCATGCCCGGGTCGGCGGGCAGTCCGAGGCGGGTGCGGGCCTGGCTCCAGCCCGCGCCCATCGTCTGCGCCGTGACCGCCCGGGGCAGGCGCGGGAGCTGGCCGAGCGCCGCGTAGGGCACGCCCACCGCGTCGGCGGCGAGCGGCCCGGCCCACTCCAGCGACTCGTGCAGCAGCACGTCGGCGCGGGTGTCCCGGAGCACCTCGACGATGCCGGGGATGAGCGCGGCGGTGGCCATGGCCATCAGCCGCAGCCGCCGGCGCTCGTCGTCGAACGCCGACGTCCTCGGCCCGTCGGCCAGCCACGCCGGGCCCACTTCCACCACGTCCAGCCCGGCCCGGGTCACCCAGGGGCCGAGGCCCCGTCCGGTGACCACCGTGACGTCGTGCCCGGCGGTGCGGGCGGCGAGCGCGAGCGGAGCGATCGCATGGAAGTGCCCGACTGCGGGCTGGCAGGTCACCACGACTTTCATGAGGGCCATCCACCTCCGGATAATGGGTGACGGAGCCCTGGCCCCCGGTATTCTCGCCCAGCCGATCCGCAGGCACCACAGTCGACGGAGGCCACCGATGACCACCTCCTCCCCGCCCGGAATCGCGGCGGATTTCCTCGCCACCGTGACCGGCGCCGCGTACGCCGACGACCCGTACCCGTTCCTGCGCCGGCTGCGCGACGAGGCGCCGGCGGTACGCACCAACGCGGGCATCTGGCTGGTGTCCCGGTACGACGACGTCCGCGCCGGGCTGCGCGACCCGCGACTGAGCTGCGACCTGGGCCGGCTCACCGCGTACGACGAGTACTTCCGGACCCGGGGCATCGACGCCCGGTTCCCGCTGCCGCTCAACGCGCTCGACGCGCCGGACCATCCGCGCATCCGCTCGGCGATGAGCCACGAGTTCGTGCCGCAGGCGGTGGACGCCATGCGCCCGGCGATCGACGCGGCCGTCGCCGAGGTGGTGGGCGCGCTGCCGGACCGGGGTGAGATCGACCTCGTCGCCGACGTCGCGTACCCGGTGCCGATCGCGGTGATCGGACGCCTGTTCGGGCTGCCCCGGGCGGACTGGCCGCTGCTGGAGCGGTGGTCCCGCGCGTTCGGCGCCGCCTCCGACCCGGACGCGCTGCTCAGCGACGCGCAGCGGGACGCGGCGGCCGAGGCGACGCGGGAAGCGGGCGACTACTTCGGTCGGCTGCTGACCCGCCGCCGGCGCGAGCCGACCGGCGACCTGATGAGCAGGTGGCTGGCCGCACAGCGCGCCGAGCGGACGATGACGCTCGCCGAGCTGCTGGTGAACGGCGTCTTCCTGCTCATCGTCGGGCACCACAACACGGTGAGCCTGATCGGCAACGGGATGCTGGCGCTGCTGCGGCACCCGGAGCAGCTCGACCGGCTCCGCGCCGGCCCGGCGCTGATGACGGGCGCGGTGGACGAGCTGCTGCGCTACGACAGCCCGGTGCAGACCGCGACCCGGGTCACCACCGGGGAGCACCGGGTCGGCGACGTCACGATCCCGGCCGGGCAGCCGGTGATGCTGCTCGTCGGCTCCGCCAACCGGGACGAGCGGGCTTTCCCCGACCCGGACCGGCTCGACGTGGACCGGCCCGGCGCGAACCGCAACCTCGGCTTCGGGCGGGGCGCGCACGCCTGCGTGGGCGGCTACCTGGCGCGGCTGGAGACGGCCGCGACGCTCACCGCGCTGCTGCGCGCCCGGCCCGGGCTGGCGCTCGCCGGTGCGCCGCGCCGGGCGGTGCCGAGCTTCAGTCTGCGGGCGCTGACCGCGCTGCCGCTGCGCGTCGACCGGGTGCCTCACTCCTCCCGGTAGCCGCGCGACGCGACCTCGGCGACCAGGCCCGGCAGTACGGCCAGGGACGGGCAGCGCGCCTGGTCGCCGGTCTCGGCCAGCTCCGCCACGGCACCGGCGACGGCCGCCACGACACTGGTCACGAGGTCGTCGCCGACGTCCCGGAACGCCAGGTCGTTGGTGCCGAACCGCAGCCCGCTCGTCTGCCCGACCGGTCGCGGGTCGTCCGGCACCGGGTTGCGGTTGGCGAGCACACCGTGCGCCTCCAGCACGTCGCAGACGTACCGGCCGGACACCGGGGCGTGCCGCAGGTCGACGAGCACCATGTGGGTGTCGGTGCCGCCGGTCAGCACCGGTACGCCCCGCCCGGTGAGGGCGTCGGCGAGCTGCCCGGCGTAGCGCACCACCCGGCCCATCGCGGCGGCGAACGCCGGCCGGGCCGCGTGGCGCAGCGCGACCGCCTTGCCGGCGATGGCACCGAAGTCGGGCGTGCCCTGGAAGCCGGGGAACACCGCCCGGTCCAGGTCGGCGGCGCGGATCCGGGACCGGGCGCCGAGCAGGGCCAGCCCGCCCCGGGGGCCGCGCAACTGCTTGTACGTGGACGTGGTCACCACGTCGCAGTGGTCGAACGGCGACGGGTGCAGCCCGGTGGCGACCAGGCCGCTGACGTGGCTGACGTCGGCCATCAGCAGCGCGCCGGTCTCGTCCGCGGCGCGGCGGAACGCGGCGAAGTCGACCGCGCGGGGACAGGCCGAGCCGCCGCAGATGAGCAGCCGGGGCCGGACCTCGCGGACCAGCGCGGCCACCGCGTCGGTGTCCACCAGCCCGTCCGGGCCGACCCGGTAGTGCCGGGCCCGCACCCGGCGGGAGACGCTCGCCGCGCCGGAGACGTGCGACAGGTGCCCGCCGTGGCTCAGCTCCAGCGACAGCACGGTGTCGTCCGGCCCGAGCAGCCCGTAGAGCACGGCCAGGTTCGCCGCCGAGCCGGACGCCGGCTGCACGTTCGCGTGCGCGGCGCCGAACAGCAGCTCGGCGCGGGCCCGGGCGAGCCGTTCCACCGCGTCGACGGTCTCGGCGCCGGAGTGGTAGCGCTGACCCGGGTACCCCTCGGCGGTGACGGCGCCGAAGCCCAGCGCACCGGCGGCCAGCACGGCCGGCAGCGTCGGGCTGGCCGCCGCGACCAGGTTGAGCTGCCGGCACCGCCGCTCCCGCTGCCGGTGGGCGAGTGCCACGAGCGCCGGGTCGGCGGCGGCGAGCCGGGCGAACCCCTCGCCCCCGGCGGCGGCTACGGCGGACAGCGCCGCGATCCGGTCGGTCGTGCCGGTGTCCGGCGCGCCGGTGAGCGCCTCGCTGGTCACGGCGTCGACGGCCAGGCTGCGGCGGCCGGCAGTGACCACGCGGTACGCAGCACCTCGGCGATCAGCGCGCCCCGCTGCGGCACCAGGTAGAAGTGGTCGCCGGGGAACAGCCGGGCGGTGAACGTCCCGGTGGTCACCGACCGCCAGCCGTCCAGGGCGGCCGGGTCGACCTCCGGGTCGCGGTCCCCGGAGCAGGCCAGCACCGGGCAGGCCAGCAGCGGCAGCGGCGCCGGCCGGTAGGTCTCGCTGAGCCGGTAGTCGGCCCGCAGCACCGGCAGCAGCAGCGCCCGCAACTCGTCGCTGTCGAGCACCTCCTGCCGGGTGCCGCCGGAGCGGGCCACGTCCTGCCACAGCTCGTCGCCGCTCATCAGGTGCACCGAGCGGCCCGGGTCCACCGGCGCCTGCCGGCCGGACACGACGAGCAGCACCGGCGACGGCAGGCGGCGGGCGGTCTCGAACGCGACAGCCGCGCCGAGGCTGTGCCCGAACAGGACGGTGGGCGCCGGGTCGAGACCGGCGAGCGCGTGCGACACCTCGGCGGCGAGGCGGCACAGGTCGGTCGCGGGCGGTTCGGCGATGCGCTCCTCCCGGCCCGGGTACTGCACGGCCAGCAGTTCCACCCCGCCGGGCAGGTGCCCGGCCCACTGCCGGAAGCCGCTCGCCCCGCCACCGGCGTGCGGGAAGCAGACGAGCCGCGTGGCCGGCGCGGCGGGCGCGGCGTACCGCTGGAGGCAGCGGGTCAGCGGGGTCATGCCGCCTCCGGTCCCGCGGACAGGTGCCGCGCGGACAGCACCGTGGGGGTGTCCCGCCGGACCAGGTGCATCGGCCCGAGCAGATCGAGCACGTCCTGGGTGAGGCGGCCGAGCGTGAGATGGTACTGGCCTCTGGTCATCGGATCCTCGCCGTCGGTCACCGCGTCCCACAATCCCGTCATGGCGGTCTGGACCGCCGCCGGCCACTGTCGTGTGAAGACCTCCGCGAACGTCGGCGCGGTCGCCGGACCAACCGGCTCCGCGACGCCGTAGCTCAGGTGCGCGTCGGCCAGCTCGTCGAACCCGGCCAGCCGGTCCGTCGGCGGCAGGTGCGGCCGGGGGCACCACAGCACCGGCCCGTTGCTGCTGACCAGCGTCAGCGTCCCGCCCTCGGCGCCGACGGTGATCCGGTGCCACAGGTGGGCGTGGTTGTCCGGCTCGCGCGGGTCGAGGTGGTGCTGCACCCGCAGCGTGGCCGGCACGCCGCCGAGCACACCGGCGAGGCTGTGGAACGGCGCCTCGGCCGGCGGGACGCCGGGCGGCGTGACCGGCGGGGCGAACGTCCACGGACGCAGCCGGGGCAGCGCCTCGCCGAGCACGTCGAACAGGGTGTAGAGCACCTGCACGCTGGTGGCCGCGTCGACGAACAGCAGGTCCTGCCGGGCCGCGAGGTCGCGTACCGCGGCGATGAAGCGGCGTACCGCGGCCACGTGGACGTGGTGGCTGTTGAGCCGGTACCGCACCCCGGAGGCGCGGGCCTGGCGCAGGCACTCCGCCAGTTCCCCCGGGTGCACCGGGTGCTCCTGGAGGACGTGCACGCCTCGGCGCATCAGCTCGACCGCGAGCCGGGCGCCGGGCCCGCCGGTGGGCGCGGAACCCACCACCACGCAGGCCACGTCCACGTCGCCGGGCAGGTCCGCCACCCGGGTCCACAGCGGTACGCCGTAGCGCTCGGCGCAGGCCCGGGACCGCTCGCTGCCCCGGGCGAGCACGCCGGCCAGCTCGAACGGGAACGCCGGGTCGGCGACGCCGGCCAGGTAGACCCGGCCGAACCCGGTGCCGGCGACGACCACCCGGGGCCCTGTCACAACGCGCCCTCCTCGACCGCCGACGCCGCCTCGGCGGCTGGTACGTCGAACGTCTCGAACGCGGTGAGCGCGCCGGTGCGCAGCAGCGCCTCGACCAGCCGCTCCGGGTGCAGGCCCTCGGCCGCGAAGTGCGTCCCCGGTTTCACCAGCCCGTCCAGCACCTGCCGCGCGGCCAGCGCCAGGACCGTGCCGGTGAGGGCGGACGTGTCGGTCGAGCGGGCCAGCACGGTCCGGGTGACCGGGTCGCCCGCGGCGTCCGCGCCGGACAGTTCCAGCAGCATCAACTGGTACGGCCGGCGCGAGAACATGTCCAGGTCGGCGGCGCGGGCCAGCTCGGCGGCGGCAAGGCTCAGGTCGCTCTGCCCGGCCATCGCCCCCTGGAGGCGGCCCAGTGTGGCCATCATCGCGGCGCCGCCGTCGAAGACGGAGTTCCAGCGGACCTCGTCCAGGCCGAGCCCGGCGCCGAGCCGGCGCGCCTCGTAGCCGAGGTACGGGTGCACGCCGACCGGGTTGGGGAAGAACGGCACCAGCGCGTCCACCTGTGGTTCGGCGGCGCGGGCGACCGGCCGGCCGCCGATCCACACGGCGCGCGACTCCCGCTCGCGGTCGTGCAGGCTGAGCAGGTAGTCGACCGCGCCGGCCGGGGTGAGCCGGTCCATCACGCCGAGGTGGGCGATCAGGCGCCGGGGCCGGGTCACGCCCCGCGCCGCCAGCCAGCGGGGCAGCAGCCCGCTGAGTCCCGGCATCATCCCGGCGGTGACGAGCGCGATCCGGCCCCGCGCGGCGAGGTCGCGCCCGGCGAGGCGGTCGTACAACGGCTCGTCCCCGCCGGCGTCCACGTAGTCCGCGCCGGCGGCCAGGGCGGCCACCGCCACCCGGTCGAGTACCTGGTGTGACGCGCCGCCCGCGCAGACGACGAGCCGGCAGCCGGCGCAGAAGCGGGCCAGCGAGTCCCTGTCGTACACGTCGACGGCGGCCGCCTCCCCGGCACCGCCGAGCCGGTCACGGACCAGCGCCGCAGCCCGGTCGGGGTTCCGGCCGCCGACGCGCAGCGGCCCCACGCCGTCGCGGTGCAGCCGGGCGACGGCGGCGCTGCCCACCGCGCCGTACCCGCCGACCACGGCGACCGGGCCGGCGGTCACCGCGACCACCGCACGTCGACCGCGCCGAGGCACTGGTCGCGCCAGCGGGCCGGGATCGCCTCCGCCGCCGCCGGCCAGAGCCCACTGTCGAACGCGAGCACCAGCGTGACGTCCCCGGCGTACGGCTCGGCGCGGTGCCGGGCCGCCGCGTCGAGGCTGTGCCGGAACATCTCGTACCGCCGCTCGGTCTCGGCCCCGGTCAGGCCGGCCCGCGCGGCGATGGCGGCGAGCCGCTCGCCGGCCGGGCGTTCGGCCTGCCGCAGCAGCACGTCGGTCACGCCGGGCGCCTCCTGCCCGGCCGGCGGATAGGTGAGCCGTCCCGGCGGCAGCACGCCGCCACCGGCCGCCTCGACGGCACGTGCCAGGTCCGCCTCGGCGGGCAGCCCGACGTCCGGCGGCGCCACGCCGAGAGCCCTGGCGAAGGCGTACTCGACGAGCAGGTCGTCGCGCAGGTCCGGGGTGAACGGCTCGGTGACGACGGCGACCAGCCGGCTGATCTCGCCGCCCTGCTCCAGCCGGCGCCGGGCCACCTCGACCGCGAGCAGGGCGCCGAAGTCCCGCCCGGCCAGCGCGAGCGGCGTGGTCCCGGCCAGCACGTCGGCGCAGGCGGAGGCGTGCCAGTCGACGAGCACCGCCGGGTCCAGGCCGAGGTACGTCTGCGGCGCGGCCACCACCAGGCCGGACCCGGCGGCGGCGAGGTCACCGGCGACCGGGGGGAGCCCGCCGGTGCCGTCGTGCACGAGCACGTCCGGCCCCGGACCGTCCAGGCCGACCAGTGTCACCGGCCCGTCCGGCCCGGCCTCGTCCCCGGACCGGGGTTCGGCGGCGGAACCGGCGCCGAGACCGGCCGCGAGTTCGGCGAGCGTGCACCCCTCCAGCAGGTCGCGCAGCATCTGGTCGAAGAAGGCGTCGGCGGCCGCCGGCACCGACTCGCGGATCCGGGCGACGAGCTGTGCCGCCAGCAGAGAGTCGCCGCCGAGCTGGAAGATGGTGTGGTCGCGGCCGACGGTGGGCACGCCCAGCACCTCCGCCCACGCCTTCGCCAGCGCGATCTCGACGTCGCCGGACGGCTCCGCCGACACCGGCGCGGCTCCGCCCAGCTCCGGTGCCCGCAGCAGCGCCGGCAGGGCGGCCCGGTCGACCTTGCCGTTGCCGGTCAGCGGCAGCGCGTCGACCACCCCGATCGTGCCCGGCACCATGTAGCCGGGCAGCCGCTCGCCCAGGTGCGCGGTGATCTCGGCCGGGGTGACCGGCACCCGGTCGGCCTTGAACCGCACCGCGAACACGTGCATGCCGATCCGGTCCAGGGCCTCGTCCTCGTCGGACAGGCACACCACTGTGGAGGCGCCGGCCTCGGTGAGCAGCGCCTGCCACTGCGGCCGGGAGATGAACGTCTCGTCCTGTCCGGCCCGTACGTCCTCGAAGTCGCCGGCGGTGGCGTCGAACAGGAACTCCATCGAGGTGAGGATCTGGTAGTTGTCCCGGGTCGTCTCGATGAAGACCAGCCAGCCGCCGGGGCGCAGCATCTCCCTGAACCGTGCCAGCGCCCGGCCGGCGTGGCGGGCGTAGTGCAGCACGTTGGCGCAGAGGATCACGTCGAACGCGTTGGACTCCAGGCCCTGCGCCCGGTAGTCGGCGTTCAGGTCGTAGATGCCGTAGCCGACCCAGGGGTACGCGGCGAAGCGTTCCTGCGCGGCGTTGAGGAAGAAGGTGGAGACGTCGGTGAACAGGTAGCGCACCGGGTGCGCGGCGAGCGCCGGGATCAGGTCGATGCTGGTGCCGCCCACCCCGGCGCCCACCTCCAGCACCTGCATCGGCCGCCCGGCCGGGAAGTCGGAGGCGAGCGTGCACATCGCCTCGACGACCAGCCGGTTGACCGTGTCGCTGAGGAAGTTGCCCTGGTAGGCCGACTCCTGGATGTCCAGCCGCCCCTCGGGGAACAGCAACTGGATCGGGTCGGCGTCGTCGCGCAGCAGCTCGGGGAGCCGGGTGGTGGCCGCGCGGAAGTACTCGACGAGTTCGGGCCGGTGCCCGCCACCGGGCAGCAGTTCGTCGACCCGCGCCCAGGCCGCCGCCACGTCGTCGGCGGTGACCGGCGGTACGCCGGTGAGCCGGTCGCCGTCGCGGTGCATCATGCCGCCCGCGATCAGGCCCTTGACCCAGCGCCGGACCAGCCGGTGGTGCTTCGGGGCGACGCGGGCGGCGTCGAGCACCTCCGGCAGCGTGTGCGCCGACCCGGCGGTACGGAACAGGCCGGCTCCGCGCAGCGTGGTGACCATCGCCAGCAGCGCGGTGCGGTCCAGTTCGCGGGCGAACGCGACTGCCGCGTCGGCGTCCATCTCCCGGCGTACCTCGGCGAGCCGGCGCCGGGCGCCGTCGAGGAGCCGGGCGGTGTCGCGGACGGCGGCCTCCCGGTCCGGCTCCCGGTGTGCGGTCTCGACCACGGCGGCGAGGCGCCGGTCCAGCGGCGGCTCGCCCTCCACGAACGCGACGGCGGCACCGACCGCCGGGTGCGACTGCATCGCCGCCTCGACCTCGGCCAGTTCGATCCGGTGGCCGCGGATCTTGACCTGGTCGTCCTCCCGGCCGAGGAACTCGATGACGCCGTCGGGCCGGTAGCGGCCGAGGTCGCCGGTACGGTACCGGCGCTCGCCGCCGGGCTCGTGCACGCTGAACCGGCGGGCGGTCTGCTCCGGGTCGCCGAGGTAGCCGGCCGCGACGCCCACGCCGCCGATGTACAGCTCCCCCACCGTCCAGTCCGGGCAGTCACGTCCGGCCTCGTCGAGCACGTGGAACGTCTGGTTGGTCAGCGGCGTGCCGTACGGGATGCTGCGCCAGTGCGGCGGGACCGCCTCGATCGGGTGGTGGATCGACCAGATCGACGCCTCCGTCGCGCCACCGAGGCTGACCAGCCGCAGCCCGGGCAGCCGACCGCGGATCTGGTCCGGCAGGGTGACCGGGATCCAGTCGCCGCTGAGCAGCGCCAGCCGCAGCGACGGCAGGTCGACGCCGGCCTCCACGGTCAGGTAGTCGGCGAGCATCTGCATCTGCGCCGGGACGGAGTTCCACAGCGTGACGCTGTGCAGCAGCATCGTGTCGACCCAGTGTGACGGGTCGGCGCGCCGGTCGTGGTCGGGCAGCACCAGTGCGCCGCCGACGGCCAGCGGGCCGAACAGGTCGTACACGGACAGGTCGAAGGCGAGGCTGGCCAGGGCCAGCACCCGGTCGTCCGGCCCGACGCCGAAGCGGGCGTTGACGTCCTCGACGGTGTTGACCGCGCCCCGGTGGTCGATCATCACGCCCTTGGGCGTGCCGGTCGAGCCGGAGGTGTAGATGACGTAGGCCAGGTCCGCCGGGCCGGCGGCGGGCGTCAGTAGCCGCTCGTCGGGCTCGACCGGGTCCAGCCGCTCGACCAGGATCGGGGCGTCGAGCCCGTCGGCGGTGGCGGCGGTGGCCAGCACGTGCCGCGCGCCGGCACCGGACAGCAGCGCGTCGCGGCGCGCCCGGGGGCTGCGGGTGTCGATCGGCAGGTAGACGCCGCCGGCCAGCAGCGCGCCGAGCGCCGCGACCGGCTGCTCCCAGCCGGTGTGCATGACGATGGCGACGATGTCGCCGGGCGCGCAGCCACGTTCGCGCAGCGCCGCCGCCACCGCGCCGGCCCGGCCGAGCAGCTCGCCGTACGTGAGCGTGCGCTCCCCGGACAGCACCGCCGGGCGGTCCGGGGTGCGCCGGCACTGCTCGACCACGCCGCTGTGCAGCAGCCGCCCGGACAGCGGCGCCGCGGTGTCGTTGACCTCGGCGCGGCGGCGGCGCTGCCGCTCCGGCAGGTCCACAGGGGACGGCTGCGACCAGGGCGGCGCGTCGCCGGCCAGCCGTCGTATGAGGTCGCCGAACGCCGCGAACATGTCCTCCGCGACACCGTCCGGGAACACCCCCTGCCGGACGTCCCAGTGCAGTTCGAGGCCGTCGCCCCGTTCCAGCGCCTGGCAGTCGATCCACACCTGCGGGGTCTGGCTGATGCCGTAGCCGGTCTCCCCCGCCTCCGGCCCGGGCGCTGTGGTGTCGCCGAGACCGAGCGCGCTGGTGAACACCACGGGCATGAGCGCGGCGTCGGCGCCCCGGCGGCGGGCCAGTTCCCGCAGCACGGTGACGCCGCCGACCAGCCGGTGGTCGAGGTCCTGCCACAGCCGCCGTTGCAGGGCGCCACCGCGTTCGGCGAGCGTGGTCCCCTCGGCGCCGTCGACCTCCAGCAGCACGGCGGAGGTGAAGTCGCCGACCAGCCGGTCCACCTGCGGGTGCAGCGGCAGCCGGTTGAGCATCGTCAGGTTCAGCACGAACCGTCGCCGCCGGCTCCACCTGCCGATCACCTCGGCGTACGCGGTGAGGACCGCCGCGGTCGGACTGAGCCCGTGCGCGGCGGCGGCCTCGCGCAGCGCGGCGTACCCGGCGCCGCCGAGACGCAGCTCGTGGCGCCGGAACCGGACCGGGTCGCCGGCGGACGGGTCGCCGAGGACCGGCAGGTCCGGCGCGGCCGGCAGGGTGTCGATCCGGTCGAACCAGTACGCCTGGTCCCGCTCGTAGCGGCGGGTGCCGCGCAGCCGCCGCTCGGCGGCCAGGTAGTCACGGAACGTGACGTCGAGCGGCGGCCGGACCAGGTCCGGATCGGTGTAGTGCTCCTGGAACTCGGTGAGCAGCAGCTGGATGCTGACGAAGTCGGCGATCAGGAAGTCGATCGAGACGTGCAGCAGCGCGCCGTCGTCGGCGCGGGTCACCGCCAGGTCGAACAGCGGCCACTCGTGCGGTTCGTAGACCCGGTGGTCCATGGCGGCCCGCACGGCCGCGACGTGTGCCTCGACCTCCTCGGCGGGGCGCCCGCGCAGGTCGGTGGCGGCGACCCGGACCGGCGGCACCTCGGCCAGGACGCGCTGCGAGCCGTTCGCGTCGATCACCGCCCGCAGCATGTCGTGCCGGTCCACCAGCGCCTGCCAGGCGTCACGGACCCGCTCCGGGTCCAGGTCGCGCAGCCGCACCTCGCCGTAGGCGTGACAGCCGACCCCGCCGTACGCGAACACGGTGCGCCGGCCCATCAGGTACGCGGCCTGGATGTCGGTGAGCGGGAACGGCTCGTGGCGGGCCGCCGGTTCGGGCTCGATGCGTCCCGACTCGGCCTCGGCGAGGTACGCGAGCAGTTCGGGTTTGGCGGCGAGCAGCCGGGCCCGCCGTTCCTCGGTCAGCACGCCCTGCGGCGCGCGGAAACGCAGCCGGGCGTCCTCGGCCCACAGCCGGACGCCGGCGGCCTCCAGCTCGGCCAGGATCGCGGCGGCGTCGGCACGCAGCGCTGCGGTCACAGCACACCCTCCTCGACGGCGAGTTCCACGGTGGACTGGGCGGCGACGAGGGCGGCCTGCTCGGCGACCGTCGGCGCGGTGAGCAGTTGGCGCAGCGACAGCTCGACCCCGAACCGGGCCCGGGACGCGGCCACCAGCCGGGTGGCGAGCAGGCTGTTGCCGCCGAGCGCGAAGAAGCTCTCCCGGCGGCCGGTGACGGGCTGGCCGAGCAGGTCGGCCCAGAGTTGCGCCACCGCCTCCTCGACCGGGTCGCTGATCCGTTCCCCGCCGGTGTGGTCGGGCCGGTCGACGATCGCCTCGACGCGTGCCCGGTCGACCTTGCCGTTGGCGGTCAGCGGCAGCTCGGCGAGGTGTTCGACGCGGGTCGGCACCATGTGCTCGGGCAGCCGGCGGGCCAAGTGCGCGCGCAGGTCGGCGGGATCGACGCCGCCGGGTGCGACCACCGCCGCGAGCAGCCGGCGCTGCCGTCCCCCGGGAGCGACGGCCACCGCCCGGGTCACCGCCGGGTGGCTCTCCAGGGCCGCCTCGACCTCGCCCAGTTCCACCCGATGGCCGCGGATCTTCACCTGGTGGTCGGCGCGGCCGAGGAACTCCAGCGTGCCGTCCGGCCAGTAGCGGCCCAGGTCACCGGTGCGATACCAGCGGCCGCCGTCGTGACGGACGAAACGCTGGGCGGTGCGGCGTTCGTCGCCGTGGTAGCCGAGCGCGACGCCCGCCCCGCCGATCCACAGCTCACCCGGCACCCAGTCGGGCCGGTCCGCGCCGGCCGGGTCGGCGACCCGGTAGCGCTGGCCGCGCAGCGGGAAGCCGTACGGGACCGACGTCCACTCCGGGGGCACCTCGGTCACCTCGAACGCGTTCGACCAGATGGCCGCCTCGGTGGCACCGCCGAGGGCGATCAGCCGGCAACCGGAGGTCACCGCGTCGAGGCGCCGCCGCAGGTCCAGCCCGACCCAGTCGCCGGAGACCAGGGCCAGGCGCAGCGGCAGCGGCGGCCGGTCGCCCGCCATGGTGAGCAGCATGTCCAGCAGCGCCGGGGCCGAGTTCCAGACCGTGACCCGGTGGGTGTCGGCCAGGCGCAGCCAGGCGGCCGGATCGGCGCGCTCGTCCTCGGCGGTGAGCACCACGGTCCCGCCGGCCGCGAGGACGCCGAACAGGTCGTAGACGGACAGGTCGAAGTCGAGGGCGCTGACCGCCAGCACCCGGTCGCCGGAGCCGACGCCGAAGCGCGAGCTGATGTCGTCCACAGTGTTCCAGGCGGCACCGTGCGCGGTCACCACGCCCTTGGGTTCGCCGGTGGAGCCGGAGGTGAAGATGACGTACGCGGGCTGGTCGGGCGTGACGGTGACCGGTTCGGCGAGCTCGGCGGCGGCCAGCGCCCGCGCGATCGGCAGCGCGGTCACGCCGTCGGGCACCGCCGACGAGGTGAGCGCGACCCGGATCCCGGCGCCCCGGTGGATCCGCTCCCGGCGCAGCTCGGGCTGGTCGGCGGCGACCGGGACGTACGCGGCGCCGGCGTGCAGGACGCCGAGCACCGCGGCGACCTGGTCCGGTCCCCGGGGCAGCGAGACGGCCACGTTGTCGCCGGGCCGCACGCCGGTGGCGACGAGCGCGCCGGCGACGCGGCGGCCCCGCCGGGCGAGTTCGCCGTAGCTCAGCGTCTCACCGTCGCCCCAGGCCAGTGCGGTACGGCCGGGGTCGTCGCGGGCGACGGCGGCGAACCCGGCGTGCAGCAGCCGGTCGGTGACGGGGGCGCCGGTGTCGTTGACCCGGGCCCGCACCTGCGCCTGCCCGGCCGGCAGCGGCACCGGCGCGGGCCGGTCCCAGCCGGCGGTGGCGAGGTGGCGCAGCAACGCGCGGTACGCGTCGAACATCGCGTCGAGCACGCCCGGCGCGAACAGCTCCTCGACCGCGTCCCAGTTGAACAGCAGCCCGCCCTCGTGTTCGGTGACCTGGTGGTCGAGCCACACCTGCGGGGTCTGGGACAGGCCGGTGACGTACCGGCCGAACGGGGTGGTCAGGCCGAACGGGCGATCGGTGGCGGCGCTGACGCCGATGGTGCTGGTGAACACCACAGGCATGGCGACCTCCGCCGAGCCGGTGTGCCGGGCCAGTTCCTGCAGAACCGCGATGCCGGAGAAGGAGCTGTGCTCGATGTCGGCCCAGACGCGGCCCTGGAGCCGGCGGACGGCGGCGGCGAAGCTCTCCCCCGGCTCGGGCGTGTTCGCGACCAGCAGCAGCGAGGTGAAGTCACCGACGATGCGGGGGATGTCGGGGTGGGTGGCGGGCCGGTCGAACAGCGTGAGGTTCAGCGTGAAGTCCGGCGTGGCGCTCCACCGCCCGAGGACGGCCGCGAACGCGGCGGCGACCACAGTGGACGGGGTCACGCCGTGCTCGGCGGCCCGCGCGACCAGGCGCGACCACGCCTGGTCGTTCAGGCGTCCCTCCCGCCGGGTGAAGCGGGGCCGGTCGACCTGGCGGGGGTCGCGGGCCAGCGGGAGCCGCGGGCCGGGCGGCAGGTGCGGCAGCCGTTCGACCCAGTGGCGCCGGGCGGCCTCGCGGCGCTGCGGGTCGGGATCCCCGGCCACCACGCAGTCGCGGAAGGTGATCCCCAGTTCGGGCAGGGCGGCCGCCGGGTCGGCGTACAGCTCGGCCAGGTCGGCCAGCACGATCATGATGCTGAGCGCGTCGAGGACCAGGAAGTCGAGGCTGAGGCCGATGCGGGTGCGGTCCGCCGAGCGGACCGCGCGGACCGCGAACATCGGCCAGGCGGCCGGGTCGTGCACCAGGTGGGCGAGGTCGTCGCGCATCCGCTCGACCGCGATCGGGTACGCGTCACCGTCGGCGTCGGTGACCGTGATCCGGTAGCGCGGCACCTCGGGCAGCACCCGCTGCCGGGCGTCGTCGTCGAAGACGGCGCGCAGCATGTCGTGCCGGGCGACGACCCGGTTGAACGCCTCCTCGAACCGCTCCAGGTCGACCTGCTCGCCCTCGAACTCCCAGTACCAGTGCGAGCCGACGCCGCCGAGGGTGAACTCGGGACGCCGGCCCAGCCAGTAGGCGCGCTGGACCTCGGTGGCGTCGAACGGGTCGTACCGTCGCTCGGGGTGGGCCTCGACCGGCACGGCAGTGGCGGGCGCGGCCGGGGCGACCGGCGCGGACGCCTCGCCGAGCCGGTCCACGAACGCCCGGAGCGTCGGCGCGGCGAACAGCGTGGACAGGCGCGCGCCCGGGAATCCGGCCGCCCGCACGGCGGTGACCAGGCGGGTGGCGAGCAGGCTGTTGCCGCCGAGGGCGAAGAAGCTGTCGTCGGGGCCGACGGCGGGCCGGCCGAGCAGGTCGGCCCAGACGGCCGCGACGGCGAGTTCGGCCGGACCGGTCAGCCGGCCCGCCGCCTCGGGTGCGGGCCGGGCGTCGTCGCTGAACCGGGCGGCGAGCGCGGTCCGGTCGATCTTCGCGTTCGTGGTGAGCGGTAGCGTGTCCAGCACGTCGACGCGGTACGGCACCATGTACGGCGGCAGCCGCTCCCCGGCGTACGCCCGGAGCGTCTCCGCGTCGACGGGCCCGCCGGCCGCCGGGGTCACCGCGGCGACCAGCCGCGGCCCGGCCTCGCCGGGTACGGTCAGCGCGACCGCGCGGGCCACGCCCGGGTGCTCGCGCAGCGCCGCCTCCACGTCGCCGAGGTCGAGCCGGTGTCCCAGGATCTTCACCTGGCCGTCGAGGCGACCGAGGAACTCCAGGCGCCCGTCGGGGTGGAAGCGGGCCAGGTCACCGGTGCGGTACCAGCGCTGCCCGTCCCGCTCGACGAACCGCGCGGCGGTGCGTTCCGGGTCGCCCCGGTAGCCCGGCCCGACGCCGACGCCGCCGAGCCACAGCTCGCCGGGCACGAGGTCGGGCCGGTCCCGGCCGAGCCCGTCGGCCACGCGGGTGAGCTGGTTGCGCAGCGGGGCGCCGTACGGCACCGACCGCCAGTGCGCCGGCACCTCGGTCACCTCGTGCCAGGTGGAGTGGATGCCGACCTCGGTGGCGCCGCCGAGCGCGACCAGGCGGGCGCCGGGCGCCCGCGCGGTGAGCCGGTCGTACAGGTCGAGCCCCACCCAGTCGCCGCCGACGAGAGCCAGCCGCAACGGCAGGTCGCCGGCCTGCTCCGCCGCCTCGCCCTCGGCCGCCACGAGCAGCATGTCCAGCAGCGCCGGTACCGACGTCCACACCGTGACGCGGTGGCGGCGGACCAGGTCGAGCCAGTGCTCGGCGTCGCGGCGGGCGGTGTCGTCGACGCAGACCAGCGCGGCGCCGGCGGTGAGGAACGCGAAGATGTCGTACACCGACCAGTCGTGGTCCAGCGCGGACAGCGCGAGTCCCCGGTCGTCCCGGCCGATGCCCCACCTGTCGCCGATGTCCTCGATGGTGTTCATCGCCGCCCGGTGCGTCATCTCCACGCACTTCGGGCCGCCCGTCGAGCCGGACGTGTGGATGACGTACGCCAGGTCGTCGGGCCCGGCCGGCCGGAGTTCGGCGAGCGGTGGCGCGTCGGTGGCCTCCTCGACGGCGAGCACCGGCAGTCCGTGGCTCCAGATCGGCTGGTCCCGGGTGGCCGTGTCGGTGAGTACGATCCGCACCCCGGCGGCCCGGTGGATGGCGGCGCGGCGCACCGGCGGCAGGTCGACACCGACCGGGGCGAAGACGCCGCCGGCGCACAGCACGCCGAGCACCGCCTCGATCTGCGCCGGCCCCTTCGGCAGGGTCACCGCGACCGTGTCGCCCGGGTCCAGTCCGGCGGCGACGAGCCGGCCGGCGATCCGCCGGGCCCGCTCGGCGAGGTCGCCGTAGCGCACGACGGCCCCGGCGGCGAGGAGCGCGATCCGGTCCGGTTCGGCGGCGGCGTGCGCCAGGAACCCCTCGGTGAGCGTGGTCCGCCGTTGCGGGCCGGCGGTGTCGTTCAGCGCCGCGCGGCGGCGGGCGGCGGCCTCCGGCAGCAGGCTCGGTACCGGCTCGGTCCAGGCCTGCGGATCGGTGACGATCCGGTCGAGCAGCCACAGGTACGCGGCGAACATGTCGTCGAGCACGTCGGCGGGGATCAGGCCGTCGACGGCGTCCCAGTTGAGCAGCAGCCCGCCGTCGTCCTCGGTGACCTGGTGGTCCAGCCAGACCTGCGGGGCCTGGGAGATGTTCCAGCCGGCGTCGCCGAAGCAGTCGCGTACCTTGCGGCTGAACAGCTCGCCGAGGCCGAGCGCGCTGGTGAACACCACCGGCGCGAGCGCCTGCGCGCCGCGTTCGGCGGAGAGCGCGCGCAGCACCTCCAGGCCGGAGAAGTCGCTGTGCAGGGCGTCGGCGCGGACGCGGTCCTGCAGCCGGCGGCAGGCGTCGAGGAACGTGCCCTCCCCGGTGTGCACGGCCACGATCAGCAGGTTGGTGAAGTCGCCGACCAGGTGCGCCACGTCCGGGTGCAGCGGATCCCGGTCGAACAGCGGCACGTTGAGCAGGAAGTCGGGCTCGGTGCTCCACGCGGACAGCACCTCGGTGAAGGCGGCGGCGAACACCATCGACGACGTGACGCCGTGCGTCCGGGCCCGCTCGTCGAGGCGTTCGCGCCAGGCCGCGTCGAGGCGGTGGAAGCGCCGGACCACCCGGTGGACCGCCAGGCGCTCGGGCGCGGTCGCCAGCGGCACCTGCGGCGCGGCCGGCATCTCCGGCAGGCGTTCGCGCCAGTACGCAACGGCCGCCTCTCGTCCCCGGGCCGGTGCGGCGCGGCGCTCGGCGAGGTACCGGCGGTAGCTGTAGCGGATCGGCGGCAGCGCGGCGTCCGGGTCGGCGTACAGCTCGGCCAGGTCGTTGAGGATGATCCGGAAGCTCAGCGCGTCCGCGACGATCATGTCGATGTTGAGGTGCAGCCGGCTGGCGCCGCCGGGCAGGACCGAGACGGCCAGGTCGAAGACCTCGCCCCGGGCGATGTCGAAGCGCCGGTGCGAGAGGCGGTCGCGGATCTCCGCCAGCCGCGCGGTGACCGCCGGCCCGTCGAGGTCGCGCAGGTCGTGGACGGTGGCGCCGGACCACGGCGAGGAGTCGGCGACCCGCTGCCGGCCGTCGTCGAGGATCGTCACGCGCAGCATGTCGTGGCGGGCGATGAGCGCCCGGGTGGCCGCGTCGAGCCGGGCGGTGTCGATCGCGGCGCCGTCGAACTCGGCGTAGAAGTGGGTGGCCACGCCGCCCAGCACGAGCTGTTCGTGCCGGCCGACCCAGTAGGCGTACTGCATCGGGGCGAGGTCGAACGGCTCTCCGGGGTCGTCCGCCGGGGCGCCGGACGCGGCGGGAGCGGCGGTGGCGGGTGCGGGCGCCTGGCGTGCGGTGAGCAGGTCCATCCAGCCCGCGAGCGTCGGCCGTTCCATCAGTTCGGCGTACTTGACGTCCACTCCGGCCGCCCGCCACCGGCTGGCCAGCCGCATCACCTTCAGCGAGTCGAGGCCGCAGGCGATGAGGTCGCCGTCCGAGGCGTCGAGCGCGTCGGTGTCGCCGACCGCGGCACCGATGTCGGCGCGGACCCGGTCGAGCGTCAGCTCGTGCTGCGTATCCATTTGTCCCCAATCCCACCGGTGGCGACGTCAGGCCGCCTCGTTCGCCCGCTGCCGGAGCTGGTCCGCGAACTCGAGCCACTCCTCGGCGATGCTGCGCGCGATGTCGGCGACCACGTACGTGCAGTGCGCCGGGATGGTGCCGATCAGCTCCGCGTAGCCTTGCGGCCCGGTGGCCTGGCTGTCGAGCCAGCGCAGCAGTGCACGGCCCGACTCGGTGAACCGGACGGACGGGTCGTGCCGCAGGTTCTGCAGGTTGACCGAGCGCTCCCGCATCGGTGGCCGGCGGCTCAGGCCGGAACGGGCCGGACGCGGCTCACCCCCGCGCTGACGCAGCGGCAGCGGGTCGTCGCCGCGCTTCATCCGCTCGCGTACGTCCCGGGCGGTGGCCGGGGAGATGCCGGCGGTCTTGGCGATCTCGCGCAGCGACGCCTCCGGTTTGCGGCTGATCAGCTCGCTGGCGATGCGGCGGCCCTCGGCGCTGTTGACCGGGCGCAGCCGGCCGTCGCGGCCGAGCCGGGCGTGCACGTCGGGGGCCCCGATGTCCTGCCGTCGGATGCTCGCCACGGTCTTCGCCGCGAGCCCGGCCGCGGTCGCGACCGCCCGGTCGGACCAGTGCGGGTGCGACCGGAGGATCCGCTGGGCCGCCGCCTCGCGGTCGGCCAGCGACAACGGCAGTCCATGGGTGACGTTGGCCTGCACCGCGAGGACGAACGCCGCCTCGACGGTGCCGTCGAACAGGCGGGCGGCGATCTGCGTCTCGCCGCGCAGGACGGCGGCGCGCAGCCGGTGCATGCCGTCGATCACGCGCATGGTGCCGCGGTGGACCAGGATCGGCGGCAGTGGCGCGTCCGTCTCGGCCAGTGTCTGCGCGTGCAGGTCGTCCTCGCCGGCCAGCCGGGGCGAGTCGGCCGCGCGCAGGCACGCGATGGGCAGCAGTTGCACCGGCCCGCCCTCGGCCGTACCCGTCGGCTCCTCGTCGAGGTCCGCCACCACCGTCATGGCTGCTCCCTTGGTCACGCCGCCTCCAGGGGATGTCGTATCTAGCTTTTACGTCTCTCGTCGCTTCGCAAGAGCCGTGATACGTGAATCCTAATCAGACGGGGAAGCCGAGCACACGCCCCGGACGTGCCGGGATCGCGACAGGTCAGTGATCGCCGTCGCTGCGCTATCTCGCTTTCAAGCGTCCCACCGGCGCTACGATCCCGTCGTGCGAGTGCGAGTGCGATACGACGCGACCGCGATCGCCGGACTGGACGACCCCTACCCCGCCTACGCGGCACTGCGGGAGGCCGGGCCGGTCGTGCCCGCCGGTCCCGGCGTGTGGGCGGTCACCGGGCACGCCGACGTCACCGCCCTGCTGGCCGACCCGCGCGTCGGCCACGAGTTCCCCGACGTCGTGTACCAGGCCTCGGGCGAGCCCGACGCGGTCACCGGCTTCTTCCGGGCCACAGTGCTCAACCGGGACGCGCCCGTGCACACCGTGCTGCGCCGGGCGATGTCCCGGCTGCTCGCGCCCCGGGCCGTGGCCGGGCTGCGCGGCCGCGTCGACGAACTGGTCGGCGAGCTGTTCACCGCGATGGACGGGGACGCCGACCTGGTCACCGGGCTGGCCGCGCCGCTGCCGGTGACCGTCGCCGCCGAGCTGCTCGGCATCCCCGTCGCCGACCGCGACCTGGTGCGCCCGTACGCGATGACGCTGGCCCGGGCCTTCGGCGCCGGCATCCGGGTGGAGGGCGACCGGGACGCCACCGCCGCCGCGGTGACCTGGCTGCGCGCCTACGTGCGGGAGCTGCTGGCCGAGCGCGAGCGCCGGGGTCGCGACGACGATCCGCTGGCCGGCCTGCTCGCCACCGCCGACCCGGGCGGCGCGATCACCGCCGAGGCGCTGGTGGACAACGTGATCTTCCTGTTCTTCGCCGGCTTCGACACGACCACCAACCTCATCGCCACCGGCTGCGCCGCCCTGCTGTCCCGCCCGGAGGTGCTGGCCCGGCTGCGGGCCGAGCCGGAGCTGGTGCCGAGCGCGGTCGAGGAGTTCCTGCGCTTCGACGCGCCGATCCAGGCCACCGCCCGGCTGACCCGCGCCCCGATCGAGGTGTCCGGCCGGCGGATCAACGCCAACCGGCTGGTCGTGCTGCTGCTCGCCGCCGCCAACCGGGACGGCAGGCGGTTCGCCCGCCCGGACGAGCTGGACATCGCCCGTACCCCGAACCCCCACGTCTCCTTCAGCGCCGGCCCGCACTTCTGCCTCGGCGCCACGCTCGCCCGGCTGGAGGGAGCGGCGGTGTTCGACCGGATCGCCCGCGGCCTGGCCGGCTTCGAGCCGGCCGGCGTCCCGGTACGCCGCCGGCACATGAGCTTCCGGGGGTACGACCACCTGCCGGCACGTGTTCGACTGGGCGCCTTCCCCGGTTGAACACCGCTACCGGACCAGGCGCACCGGCAACGACTTGATCCCGTTCATGAAGTTCGAGGCCAGCCGCTGTGTCGGGCCGACGCGGCGAAGATGCGGCAGGTGCGGGTGCAGCGCCCGCAGCAGCGCCACCGCCTCGGCCCGGGCCAGGTGCGCGCCCAGGCAGAAGTGCGGGCCCACGCCGAAGGCCAGATGCGGGTTCGGGGCCCGGTCCAGCCGCAGGCGGTCCGCGTCGGCGAACACCGCCTCGTCCCGGTTGGCCGACGCGTAGTACAGGACCACCTTGTCACCGGCCCGGATCGGCTGGCCGTCCAGCTCGGTGTCGGCGGTGGCGGTCCGGCGGAACTGCATGATCGGCGTGACCCAGCGCAGCAGCTCCTCCACCGCCGCCGGCACCCGGTCCGGGTCGGCCAGCGCGTCGCGGACGGCCGGGTCGTCGGCGGCCAGCTCCAGCGCGCCGGAGACCAGGTGACGGGTGGTCTCGTTGCCGGCCACCACGAGCAGCAGCCACAGGCCGCACAGCTCCGGCTCGGTCAGCGGCCGGCCGTCCACCTCCGCCGTCGCCAGCACGCTCGTCAGGTCGTCGCCCGGGTCGCGGCGGCGCGCGGCGGCGGCGTCGGCCGCGTACCCGAACGCGTCGGTCATGGCCCGCTTGAACGTCCGGACGTCGCCACCGCCGAACTCCGGGTCGTCGAAGCCGACCAGGTGGTTGCTCCAGGTGAACATCAGGTGCCGGTCCTGCGGCGGCATGCCGAGCAGGTCGGCGAGGACCACCAGGGGCAGCTCGGCGGCCAGGTCGCGTACCGCGTCGACCTCACCCCGGCCGGCCGCCGAGGCGACGATCCGGGCGGCGTGCGCATCGATGGAGTCCTGCAGCGCCCGGACCGTGCGCGGCGTGAACGCGGCGGTCAGCACCCGGCGCAGGCGGGTGTGCCCGGGCGGGTCCATGCCGGACAGCAGCTGGCGGGTGCGCTGCAGGTCGCCCCGGGTCTTCGGGTCGGCGAGGAACGGCCCGCGGGTGGCCGAGGAGAACAACGCCGGGTCGCGGGAGGCCCGCACCACGCTGTCGTACCGGGTCACCGCCCAGTACCCGTCGCCGCGGTGCAGCACCTCGCCCACCGGTCCGTCGCCCGCGCGCCCGGAGCGGCGGCGCAGGGCCGGCTCCCGTACCCAGGCCACCGGCGCCTCGGCCCGCCGCCTGGCGAACTCCCGCCACGGCGGTCCGGACACGTACGTGGCCGGGTCGGCGAGCAGTTCCGGCGACGCGTCAGGGCTCACCGCCGCCGTCATCCGTGGACCTCCGCCAGGATGCCGCGCTCACGCAGCAGCGGCAGCACGCCCTCGCCGAACCAGTACGCCTCCTCCAGGTGCGGCTGGCCGGACAGCAGCAGATGCTCCACGCCCAGCCCGTGCAGCTCGGCGATCCGGTCGGCGACCTGCTCGTGGCTGCCGACCAGGGCCGCCCCGGCGCCCGGCCGGAGCAGGCCGTACCCGGCCCAGACGTTCGGGTACACCTCCAGCCGGCCCTCGGCGCCGGCGCTCATCCGGGCCATCCGGCGCTGTCCCTCGGACTCGCTGCGCCGGAACCGCTCCTGGGCGGCGGCCACCGTCTTCGGGTCCATCCCGGCGGTCAGCCGGTCCGCCTCGGCCCACGCCTGCTCCGGCGTGTCCCGGGTGATCACGTGGAAGCGGGTGCCGCAGGAGAGCTTGCCGCCGGCGCGTTCGCGTACCTCGCCGAGCAACGCGCCCAGCTCCGGCGGCGACTCCCCCCAGGCCAGATAGACGTCACCGTGGCGCAGCGCGGTGTCCTGCGCACCGGCCGACGAGCCGCCCACGAACACCGTCGGCGCGGTCCGCGGCGGGCGTGTCACCAGAGCAGCCCGGACCCGGTGGTGCGCCCCCTCGAAGTCCACCGGTTCGCCGGTCCACGCCCCGCGCAGGATGGTGAGGAACTCGTCGGCGCGCTCGTAGCGCCGGTCGTGGTCCAGCCAGTCGCCGTAGCGGCGCTGCTCGTCCGGGTCGCCGCCGACCACCACGTTGAGCATGAGCCGGTCCCCGGACAGGCGCTGGAACGTGGCCACCATCTGCGCCACCAGGGTCGGCGACATCAGCCCGGGCCGCAGCGCGATCATGAACCGGATCCGCTCGGTGCGCCCGGCCAGCGCGGCCGAGACCAGCCAGGGGTCCTCGCAGAACATCCCGACCGGGATCAGCATGCCCTCGAAGCCGAGCCGCTCCGCCGCGAGCGCGACCTGGGCGAGGTAGGCGAGGTCGGGCTCCCGGCGTACCGTGCGCCGCGCGCCGGCACCCCGCGGACGCCAGCCGATGTCCCGCCCGTCGCTGTGCGACGGCAGGAACCAGTGCAGGTGCAGTGTCATCCGATCGTCCCTTCACCGGGCCGGGCACACGTTACGACTCCGCACATACGAGAGTCGACAAAGGAGGCCGCCGAAACCTACGTTGCTGGGGTCACCGACGGGCCGGGTGGCACCGCCCGGGCGAGGAGGATCCGCGATGGCGCAGCTGCTGCACCCGATGGTGGCCGCCGCGCCGGACGCGGTCGCGCTCGACGACGGCTACGCCGCGCTGAGCTGGCGGGCCCTCGACGAGCGGGTGAACCGCTGGTGCGACCTGCTGCGCCGGGAGGGGCTGCGCCCGGGCGACCGGGTGGGCGTGCTCGCCGGCAACCGGCACGAGGTGTTCGAGCTGCTGCTCGCCTGTCTGCACGCCGGTCTGGTGATCGTGCCGATGAACTGGCACCTCACCGGCGCCGAGGTCGCGTATCTGCTCTCCGACTCCGGCTGCCGGGCGCTGATCACCGACACCGAGCGCCTCCCGGCGGCCCGGGACGCGTGGCAGCGCAACGACCGCCGCCCCGGACTGCGCGTCGTGCTCGGCGACGAGCCGGTGAACGGGTTCGCCGCCGCCGAGCCGCTGCTCGCGCACGCCGACGCCGCCGAGCCGCCGGAGGCGGGCAGCGGCGCCACCGGCCTCTACACCTCCGGCACCACCGGCGCGCCGAAGGCGGTGGTCAGCCGGCTGTTCCGCCAGGGCGAGCCACTCCCCCGGCTGCGCGGACGCCTGAACCGGCTGTGCACGGTGCTGGGCATGCCGGCGGACGGGGTGAACCTGCTGTGCGGCCCCTGGTACCACTCCGGCCAGCTGTTCTTCTCGCTGCTGCCGCTGATCCGCGGGTTCCGGCTGGTCACCCGGCCCCGGTTCGACCCGGCCGCGACGCTGCGGCTGATCGACGCCGAGGGCGTCACCATGACGCACCTGGTGCCGACCCAGTTCGTGCGGCTGCTGCGGCTGGACCCCGCGGTACGGGCCGCGTTCGGCGGCGCCACGCTGCGGCGCGTCTGGCACGGGGCGGCGCCCTGCCCGGTGGACGTGAAACGGCAGATGATCGCCTGGTGGGGCCCGGTGCTGAGCGAGTACTACGCGGCCACCGAGGCGGGTATCGCCACGATCATCCACGCCGAGGACTGGCTGGCGCACCCGGGCAGCGTCGGCCGGCCGCTGCCGCGCACCGAGATCGTGGTGGTCGGCGCCGACGACATGCCGCTGCCGGCCGGGCACGAGGGCCGGGTCTACCTGCGCCGCCCGGACGGCTTCGAGTATCGCGACGCACCGGAGAAGACCCGGGCCGCGCACCGCGCCGACGGCAGCTTCACCTACGGCGACCGCGGCTACCTGGACGCCGCCGGCTACCTCTACCTGACCGGCCGCGCCGACGACATGATCCTGTCCGGCGGGGTGAACGTGTACCCGGCCGAGGTCGAGGCCGTCCTGCTGCGCCACCCCGCGGTCCGCGACGCGGTCGTCTTCGGCGTGCCGGACGAGGAGTTCGGGCAGCAGGTCCGGGCCGTGGTCGAGGTGGACACCCACGCGCTCACCGACGACCTGACCACCGCGCTGGACCGGCACTGCCGCCGCGAACTGGCCGGGTTCAAGGTGCCGCGCTCCTACGAGTTGTCCACCGCGCTGCCCCGGGAGGACTCCGGGAAGGTGCGGCGGCAGGCGCTGCACCGCAGTTCGGCACACCGATCGCAGATACCAGACAGCTGGCGGTGAGATGGACAAGGCCGGTTTCTACCGCGAGGCACGTCACGACGTGGACGGGCCGCTGCACGGCGTACGGGTGCTGGAGATCAGCAAGGTGTGGGCCGGGCCGATGACCGGCGCGGTCCTGGCCGACCTGGGCTGCGAGGTGATCCGGATCGAGATGCCCGGCAACCGGGAGGGCCGGATGCCGCCGGACATCCCCGGCACCGGCCTGTCCTGGTTCCGGGAGACGGTGCACCGCAACAAGCGCAGCGTGTCGCTGGACCTGCGCCGGGAACCGGCCCGGGAGGCGTTCCTGCGGCTGGTGGTCACCGCCGACGTGGTGGTGGAGAACTACCGGCCGGGCACGCTCGACGGATGGGGCGTCGGCTACGCGCAGTGCCGGCGCGTCAATCCCGACATCGTCTTCGTCTCCATCTCCGGCTGGGGCCAGTACGGCCCGCGCGCCACCGACGCCGGCTTCGACCCGATCGCGCAGGCAGCGGCGGGCTGGATGGGCCTCAACGGCGAGCCGGACGGCACACCGATGAAGGCGCCGTCCTTCCTCGCCGACGATCTGGCCGGGCTGCACGGCGCGATCGGCGCGCTGGCCGCGCTGCGCCACCGCGACCGCACCGGCGAGGGCCAGCACGTCGACGTGTCACTGCTGGACGCGTTGCTCGCCAACAGCGGCGGCTACCTGACGCTCGGCGCGACCGGCGTGCCGCTGCGCCGCTGGGGCGACCAGGCCGACTTCGTCGTACCGGCCGGCACGTACCGCTGCCGGGACGGCTGGCTCTACCTGGCGGTCGCGCTCGACAAGCACTGGCGCTCGCTCGCCGCGGCGATGGACCGGCCGGAGCTGGCCCGGGCCCCGGGCTTCGCCACGAACGAGGAGCGCCGTGCCCGCCGCGACGAGGTCAACGCGCTGGTCGGCGCGTGGTGCGAGGCGCGGACCGTGGCCGGGGCGGCGGCCGGGCTCGCCGCCGCGGGCATCCCGGCCGAGCCGGTACGCGACTTCGCCGACGCCGCCGCCGACCCGCACGTCCGGGAACGCGACATGGTGCAGACCGTCCCGCTGTGCAACGGCACCACGGGCCCGCTGACCGGCCCGGCTGCCAAGTTCTCCCGGACACCGACCCGGGTGCGGCACGGCGCGCCGGCCGTCGGCGCGGACACCGAGGCGCTGCTCACCGAGGCCGGCGTCGACCGGGCGGAGCTCGCGCGGCTGCGCGCGTGCGGCGCCACCGACCGACAGGAGGCCCCGGCGTGTACCCGCCCCCACTGAGCCCCTTCGACAGCATCGAGATCGAACGCTCCGGTCACGGGGTGCGCATCCGCACCCGTACCGTCGTCGAGCCGGACGGCCCGTACCTGTCCGGTCACTTCCCCGGCCGGCCGATCCTGCCCGGGGTATTCCTTGTCGACACGCTGCTGCGCGCCGTCTGCGCCGGAGTGGACGGCGCGCGCCTGACCGTGCTGCGCTCGGCCCGGTTCACCGCGCCCGTGCTGGCGCCGGGCGAGTTCACCATGCGCGTCGAGGTGACAGGTGACCCGGCGACCGGACCGCTCACCGCCCGCGCCCGCTGCCACCGGGGCGACGGGGAGCAGTGCGCCCGCCTGGAGGCGCAGTTCGACGCCGGGCGGTATCGGTGAGTGCGCCGGTCGGGCAGGAGGCGATCCGCGGGCTGCTGCCGCAACGGTTCCCGCTGCTGCTCGTGGACCGGGTGGTGGAGGTCCGGCCCGACGGGATCGTGGCCGAGAAGGCGGTCACCGCCGCCGAGTGGTGCTACGCGGGCCTGGACGAGACCACGTCTCCCGAGGCGTACGCGTATCCGGTGGCGCTGCTGCTGGAGTCGTTCGGCCAGGCCGCCGCGCTCGCCTGGTTCCTGCGCGCGGGCGTCGGCGTGCCGGGGCCGGGCAGCGGGCTGCTGCCGTTGTTCGTCGGCGTGCGTGAACTGCGGCTGTCCGGCGCCGCGTACCCGGGAGACGTGCTGCGCCACGACGTACGGCTGGACAAGGTCGTCGACGGCGCGGCCGTCGCGTCGGGCACCGTCACGGTCGGCGGGCGGACCACTGCGGTGATCGGTGAGCTGATCGCCGCCGTCCGGCCCGGCGCCGCGCTCGCGGAGCTGGGGTAGGCCGCGATGCCGGTGGAGATCGCGGCGAGCGCGGTGCGGACCTGCTTCGGCGACGGCGACGCCACGTTCGCCGCGCTGCTCGGCGGCCGGTGCGGGGTGGCGCCGCTGTCCGGCTACGACCCGGCCGCCGTGCACGTGCGGCACGGCTATCCGATCCCGGACGGCTCCGGCGGCGAGTTGTGGCCCGCCGCCGGCTGGCTGCGCGACTGCGTCCGGCGGGCGCTCGCCGACGCGGCGCTCGACCCGGCCCGGCACCGCGTCGCGGCGCTTGTCGGCACCGGGCTGCGCGAGCTGCGCGCGGTCGAGCGGGCGGTGGCCGACCGGGCGCCGTTCCGCGCGGGCGGGCTGCACTTCCGGTCCGCCGTCGCGGACGCCGGCGTGCCCGGCGCGGTCACCGTCGCGAACGCGTGCAGCGCGGGCGGGCACGTCCTCGCCCTCGCGCAGGACATGATCGAACTCGGTGAGGCCGACGCCGTCGTCGTCGCGGCCACCGACGCGATGACCGAGTCGATGCTCGCGATGATCGGCCGGGTCGCCGACGAGCCCGCCGACCGGGTACGCCCCTTCGACCGGGACCGGGCCGGCGTCCTGCTGGGCGAGGGGGCCGCCGCGCTCGTGGTGACCCGGGCCGGGCTGGCGCCACGCGTGCTGGCCCGGGTGGTCGCCACCGGACTGTCCTGCGACGCGTACCACGAGACCGCGCCGTCGGCCGAGGGTGTGCGCCGGGCGATGGACGACGCGTACGCCCGGGGTGCCCGGGAACCGGCCGACGCGGGCCTGGTGGTGGCGCACGGCACGGGCACGGCACTCAACGACCCGACGGAGGCGGCGGCGCTCGTGGCGCTGGGCGGCCCCACCACCGTCACCGGCCTCAAGGGCGCGATCGGGCACACCTCCGGCACCGCCGCGCTGCACGGCCTCGACGTCGCCGTCCGCTGCCTGCGTGCCGGGGTGGTGCCGCCGATCGCCGGGTTGCGCACGCCGCTGCCCGAGGCCGAGGGCCTCGACCTGGTCCGCGACCGTCCGGCCCGGACTCGGGCGACGCTGGCGCAGGTGAACGCGTTCGGCTTCGGCGGGGTCAACGCGGTGACGCTCGTCGAGGCCGCCCGATGACCGCCTCCGGACCGGCGGCGGCACTCACCGCCTGGTACGCGTACCTGCCCGGGCCGGACGCGCCGCCGGCGGAGCGGGCCCGGACCGTCCTCGGGCGCAAGGGACTGCTGTACAAGGAGACGGCGACCCGGCTGGCCCTGTGCGCGGTGCACCGGGCGCTCGGCCGGGCCGACGGCGACGGCACCCCGCCGGATCGGGTGGACCCGCGCACGGCGGTGGTGGCCAGCAGCAACCTGGGCAACGTCGGCACCGTCGCCGGGATCGTCACCACCGCCCGCGCCGACGGCTGGCGGGCGGTGTCCCCGCTGTCCGCGCCGAACGCCTCCCCCAACGTGGTGGCCAGCTCGGTGGCGATCTGGTTCGGCTTCGGCGGCCCGAACCTGATGTGCTGCTCCGGCGCCACGTCCGGCCTGGACGCGCTCGCCGCCGGGCTGCGGCTGCTGGCGGCGGGCCGGGCCGGCCGGGTGGTGGTGGTCGGCGCCGAGCCGGACGACGACATCGCCGTCGCGCTGCACGCGACCCGCCCGGACCGCCCCGGTCCGCTGCGTGCCGGCGCCGCCTGCCTGGTGCTGGAGCCGCTCGACCGGGTGCCCGCGCCGCACCTGGTGGTCGGTCCGGTGCGGACGGTTCCCGGTGACCCGCCGGACGGCCACGGCACCGGCGGCGAGGGCGGCCACTACGGCGCCGACGGCCTGGTCCCGGTCGCGCTGGCGGCGGACGCCCTGCGCGCGCCCGGCGGGCCGGCGGTCGTGGAGGTCCGCTGCGGCGACGACGAGGACGGGTTCCGCGCGGTCACGGTACGCGCCGCGCCGGACCCCGGGCCCGCACCCCGATCCGACAGTCGAGAGGAGACCCGGTGACAGCGGTCCTGCCGGACGAGACCACCACCGTGGCGCTGCGCCCCCGCTTCGAGGGCGCCAACATCCGTACCTGGGTGGGGTTCAAACACTTCATGTACCTGGCCGAGGAGGCGGTGCTCGCCTGGTTCCGCGAGCGCGACGCCGGGCCCTCGCGGCTGTACCACGAGCACGGCCTCGGCCTGGTGATCGCCGACGCCTCGGTGCAGTTGCCGGCGGTGCTCGACGTGGACGACGAGGTGACCGCCGAGGCGCGGCACCGCGGCGGCGGCGAGTTCGCGGTACGGCTGACCGCGCGCGGCGTGCCGGTGCTGCGCGGCCGGGTCCGCGCGGCGCTGGTCCGGACCGGCCCGGCCGTCGACGTCGCGGTCCCCGGTGACGTGCCGGTCGTGGCCGAGGTCCGGGCGGACGCTCCCGCACCCGCCGCCGACGCGGCCGGTACGCCGTTCGAGTGGCGGTGGCGGGCGCCGTACTTCTACTGCCAGTACTCGCAGCCGGTGCAGCACTCCGGCTACGTGCGCGCGGTCGAGGAGGTCGTGGACCGGTTCCTGGCGGCACGCGGCATCTCCGTCGGCCGGATGCTCGACGTGCGCGGCTGGATCCCGGTCGTGTCCCGCGCGTCCGTGCGGGTCCTCGCCGCCGCGCGGATGGAGGAGGAGATCGAGACCACGTTCACCGTCACCGACGTGCTGCGCGGGACCATGTTCGACGCCGACGTCCGCTTCGCCGTGCGGCGTGACGGCGAGCGGGTGCCGGTGGCCCACGCCCGCATCCTGCACGGGTACGCGATCAGCCGCGGCCCGGACGCGGGGCGGCTGGCCGAGTTCGACGACGAGGTCGTCGCCGCGCTGCTCGGGACGGCGTGATGGGGGCCCGGAGCGTCGCGGAGGAGCGGCTGCGCCGCAAGCAGCGCCTCGCGGCGGCGTTGCGGCTGTTCCACAGGTACGGCTTCGACGAGGGCGCCGGCGGTCACCTCACCGTCCGCGACCCGGGCGAGCCGCACCGGTTCTGGATCAACCCGTTCGGCCGGTCGTTCGGCCGGCTGTGCGTGAGCGACCTGCTGCTGGTGGACTCCGACGGCACCGTCGTGGACGGCGAGGGCACGATCAACCCGGCCGGTTACGCCATCCACAGCCGCATCCACGCGGTCCGCCCGGACGTCGTGGCGGCCGCGCACAGCCACAGCGTGTACGGGCGCGCGTTCGCCACGCTGGGCCGGCTGCTCGACCCGCTGACCCAGGACGCGTGCGCGTTCTACGAGGACCACGGCCTGCACGACGGCTACTCCGGGGTGGTCCTCGACCGCGACGAGGCGGACCGGATCGCCAAGGCGCTCGGCCCCGGCAAGGCGGTCATCCTGCGTAACCACGGCCTGCTGACCGTGGGCGGCAGCGTGGACGAGGCGGCCTGGTGGTTCTTCAGCATGGACCGCTGCTGCCGGATCCAGCTCACGGCGGAGGCGGCCGGCACGCCGGTGCCGATCGCGCCCGCCGAGGCCCGTCTCACCCGGGCCACCATCGGCACGCCGGGGCTGGGCCGGCTGAACTTCCGCCCGATGTACGAGGACGTCGTGCACGCCGAACCGGACCTGCTCGACTAGGGCTGGTCATCCGAGGGCGGCCGGACCAGGACGTGCGGCTGGGTGTACCCGGCCAGTCCCCAGTGTCCGTTCTCGACCCCGGGGCCGCTGTCCTTCCGCCCGCCGAACGGCAGGTCGGGCCGGACCCCGGCGGCGTGCGCGTTCACCGACACCTGACCCACGTCCAGGCGGGCGGCCACCGCGGCGGCCCGGTCCGGGTCCGCCGACCAGACCGAGGCGGTCAGGCCGAACGGTGTCGCGTCGGCCCGGGTGAGCGCCTCCTCGACGTCGTCGAACGCCAGCACCGGCAGCACCGGCCCGAACTGCTCCTCGGTGACGACCCGGTCGGTGTCGGACACGCCGGCCAGGACGGTGGGCGGATGGAAGTGACCGGGCCCGTCGACGGCTCGACCACCGGCGGCCACCGTCGCGCCGCCGGCGACGGCCGCGCGGACGAGCCCTGCCACGTACTCCCGCTGGGCCCGGGTGGTCACCGGGCCGAGCCGGACACCGGGGTCGGCGCCGGGGCCCATCGGGACGGTGGCGGCGCGGTCGGCGAGCGCCTCGACGAGCGCGTCGTGCACCGGCCGGGCCACGTACACCCGCTTGACCGCCATGCACATCTGGCCGCTGTTGGCGAAGGCCGCCCAGAACAGGTCGTCGGCGATCCGCGCCGGGTCGGCGTCGTCGAGCACCACTGCGGCGTCGTTGCCGCCGAGTTCGAGCGTGACCCGCCGGAGCCGCGCGGCGGCCTCCGCCGCGACCCGCCGGCCGGTCGCTGTCGACCCGGTGAAGGTGATCTTCCTGGGTACGGGGTGGGCGCACAGCCACGCCCCGAGCGGATCCGGCCCGGTCACCACGTTGAGCACGCCGGGTGGCAGCAGGTCACGCAGCAGTTCGCCGAGGGCGAGCGTGGCGAGCGGGGTGTGCGGGGAGGGCTTCAGCACCACGGTGTTGCCCGCCCGCAACGCCGGAGCGATCTTCCAGGCGGCGAGCGCGAGCGGATAGTTCCACGGCGTGACGGCGGCGACGACGCCGAGGGGCCGCGCGGTGACGATCGCCGTGTCGCGCCGACCGTCGACGATCTGGGGTCCGGTCTCGATGCCCGCGAAGTAGTGCAGCCACGCGGCGGCGGCGCGTACCTCGGTGGTCGCCTCGGCCAGCGGCTTGCCCTGCTCGGCGGTGACCAGCGCGGCGAGGTCGGCCACGGCGCCGAGGACCGCCCGGGCCGCGGCGCGCAGCACGCCGCGCCGCGCCTCGTCGTCGTGAGCCCACTGCGGGTACGCGGCGGTCGCCGCGGCCATCGCCCGGTCGAGCAGTTCGGGCGGGCAGGCCGGGGCGGTGGCGAACACCGCGCCGGTGGCCGGGTCGACGACGTCGAAGGTTCCGGCGCCGGCGGCCGGGCGGCCGTCGACGGTCATCGTCAGCGCCACGGCTGCCCCTCCGTCGCTGGTGCCTGCGGCTGGCAGCGTATCCGCGGGTGTGCGGGGTGGGCAGCGTGCACGTTGTCCCGCCGCGGCGCTCCGCAGATGATGAGAGTCGGACCGGTCCGTGCGCTCCCCCGCCGTCGCGCGCGTCGGGGCCGGCCCGGGGCCGTCGCGCGGAAACCCGCTCCCGGCGCCCGTCCGGCGCTTAGCGTGGGACGAGGGGCGGCCTGCCGGAGGCGCCGGTGAGCGGAGGGAGAACGCGGTGACGGAGCCGGAGGAGGAGCAGGAGAAGACCCGCAAGACCGATCGGGTGCTGTTCTCGCCCGACGGCGACCCGCACCACACGCTCGCCGAGGCGCCCCAGCCGGACGAGCACCTGCCGCCCACGGTCACCCGCGACGGCCACACGGACGTCCTCGACGACGAGCAGTGAGCACACCGTCCCGCCCGGCCCGCCGGCCGCGCGGGACGTGCCGCGGTCGGACCGGCGGATCACCGTCACGCAGCCAGGACGTGTCGCGGTCAGACCGGCGGGATGCCGGAGCGGCCGATGTCCGACATGTCGTCGCCGATCTCGGTGCGGGTGCCGGCCACCGGCCCGGCGCCGGCCTCGGTGCGGTCCTCGACGCAGGCGTCGCCCAGACCGTGCATGAGCTCCCCCACCACGGCGAGCGCCGAGCCCTTGTCCGGGCAGGGCGCCCCGGTGGCGAGCAGCTGACCGTCGCCGCCGACGACGGTGAACCCCACACTGCCGTCGGCCTCGCTCTCGATGACGAACTTCACAGTGCTCCTCCCGCCCCGCTCAGCTCACGCCGTGCGTCTGCAACCACAGCTCCAGCAGGCCCAGTTGCCACAGCTTGTTGCTGCCGGCGGCGGCCTGGGCCCGGTCCGGCTCGGCCAGCAGCTCGTCGACGTACGCCCGGCGGAACAGCCCGCGCCGGCGCGCCTCGGGCGCACCCAGCGCCTCGACCACCAACTCTCGCACGGGACCGTCGACGTTGCGCAGCGCCGGCACCGGGAAGTAGCCCTTTGGCCGGTCGATGACCTCGGCCGGCAGCACCTCGCGGGCCACCTCCTTGAGCACGCCCTTGCCGCCCTGGGCCAGCTTGTGCTCCGGCGGGCACGCCGCGGCGAGCGTGACCAGGTCCTGGTCGAGGAAGGGCGTACGCACCTCCAGCCCCCACGCCATGCTCATGCTGTCCACCCGCTTGACCGGGTCGTCGGGCAGCATCAGGTGGGTGTCCAGGCGCAGCACGGCGTCCACGGCGGTCTGCGCGCCCGGCGCGGCCAGGTCGGCGGCGACCAGCTCGCCGCTGGCGTCACCGTCGCAGGCGTACGCCGGTTCGACCACCTCGGTCAGCTCGGCGTGGTCGCGGTCGAAGAACGCGGCGGTGAACTCGGCCGTCGCGTCGTCGCGGGCCGTGTCGGCCAGCCGGTGGTGGTAGCCGTAGCCGGCGAACACCTCGTCGGCGCCCTGGCCGGACTGCGCCACCTTCACGTGCCGGGCGACCTGCTCGGAGAGCAGGTGGAACGCCACCACGTCGTGGCTGCCCATCGGTTCGGTCATGGCCGCCACGGTGGCGCGTACGGCCGGGCCGAGGTCACCGTCGGCGAGCCGGATGCGGTGGTGGTCGGTGCCGAACGCGCGGGCCACCAGGTCGGAGTAGTGGAACTCGTCGCCGCTCTCGTCGCCGCGGCTGTCGAAACCGATGCTGAAGGTCTGGAGGTGGTGCTGTCCGGCACCGTCCAGCAGCGCCACGATCATGCTGGAGTCCAGGCCACCGGAGAGCAGCACCCCGACCGGCACGTCCGCGACCAGCCGGCGGCGTACGGCGGTGCGCAGCGCGTCGCCGACGGCGGCCCGCCAGTCGGCGGCGTCCATGCCCTCGTGGGCCGGGTCGCGCCGGTACTCGGGCCGCCAGTAGACGCGCTCGCGGCTGCGCCCGTCGGCCTCGACCACCCGGACGGTGGCCGGGGGCAGCTTGCGGATGCCGCGCAGGATCGTGCGCGGCGCCGGCACGATCGAGTGCCAGGACAGGTAGTGGTGCAGCGCGACCGGGTCGATGCCGGTGTCGACGTCACCGCCGGCCAGCAGCGCCGGCAGCGTGGAGGCGAAGCGGAGCCGGCCGGGCGACTCGGCGAGGTAGAGCGGCTTGATGCCGAGCCGGTCGCGGGCCAGCACGAGGCATCGCCGCCGCCGGTCCACCAGCGCCACCGCGAACATGCCGATCAGGTGGTCGACGAACCGCTCCCCCCACTGCGCGTACGCCACCAGGATCACCTCGGTGTCGCTGGTGCTGTGGAAGGTGTGCCCGGCCGCGCGCAGCTCGTCGCGCAGCTCCGGGTAGTTGTAGACGCAGCCGTTGAAGACCAGGGCCAGGCCGAGGTCGTCGCGCACCATCGGCTGGGCGCCGGCCTCGGACAGGTCGATCACTGTCAGCCGGCGGTGCCCGAGGGTGATCCAGCCGTCACTCCACGCGCCCTCACCGTCCGGGCCGCGGGAGCGCATGGCGGCGGTCATCCGGGTCACCGCGGCGGCGTCGGGGGTGGCCCCGTCGAATCTGGCCTCACCGCTGATCCCGCACATCTCAGCGTCCGCCGGTCGGTCGAGGAGCACCCACCATGCCAACCTCCCGCCACGTCGTCTCCCGGGCGGTCCGCCGGGTACGGCGACTACCCGGCCTGTGGCGAAGGAAACCCGGATGGGCTGTTGGCGAGCCGGGCACGGCGCGCCGTCGTACGGTGGCGGTACGGGCCATGTCCCCGGGCGGTCCGGCCACGGGACGTGGCCAGGATCAACGACGCCTGCCAGGAGGACGTGTGTTCGCCAATTCCGAGGAACTCCTGCGATACCTCACCGACGAGGACGTGAAGTTCGTCGACGTACGTTTCTGTGACCTGCCCGGCGTGATGCAGCACTTCAACCTGCCGGTCGAGTCGTTCGACGACAGCGTCTTCACCGACGGTCTCGCCTTCGACGGCTCGTCGATCCGTGGTTTCCAGTCGATCCACGAGTCGGACATGCTGCTGCTGCCGGACGTGGCGACCGCGTTCGTGGACCCGTTCCGCACGCAGAAGACCGTCGCGTTGAACTTCTTCGTCCATGACCCGTTCACCCGGGAGGCGTACTCCCGCGACCCGCGCAACGTGGCGAAGAAGGCCGAGGCGTACCTCGCGGCGAGCGGCATCGCCGACACCGCCTACTTCGGCGCCGAGGCGGAGTTCTACATCTTCGACTCGATCCGCCACGAGACCTCCGCGCACCAGTCGTTCTACTACATCGACTCGATCGAGGGCGCCTGGAACAGCGGCCGGATCGAGGAGGGCGGCAACCGCGGCTACAAGACCGCCTACAAGGGCGGCTACTTCCCGGTGCCGCCGGTGGACCACTACGCCGACCTGCGCGACAGCATGGTCCGCCGGATGGTGGACGCCGGTTTCACCGTGGAGCGTTCGCACCACGAGGTGGGCACCGGTGGGCAGTCCGAGATCAACTACAAGTTCTCGACGCTGCTGCACTCGGCCGACGAGCTCCAGCTCTTCAAGTACCTGATCAAGAACGAGGCGTGGGCGCACGGCAAGACCGCGACGTTCATGCCGAAGCCGCTGTTCGGTGACAACGGCTCCGGCATGCACACCCACCAGAGCCTCTGGCGCGGCGGCGAGCCGCTGTTCTACGACGAGACCGGCTACGCCGGCCTGTCCGACACCGCCCGCTGGTACATCGGCGGCCTGCTGCACCACGCCCCGTCGCTGCTGGCCTTCACCAACCCCACGGTGAACTCGTACCGTCGTCTGGTGCCGGGCTTCGAGGCGCCGGTCAACCTGGTCTACTCGCAGCGCAACCGCTCCGCCTGCACCCGCATCCCGGTCACCGGCAGCAACCCGAAGGCCAAGCGCGTCGAGTTCCGCGTGCCGGACCCGTCCAGCAACCCGTACCTGGCCTTCTCCGCCATGCTCATGGCCGGTCTCGACGGCATCAAGAACAAGATCGAGCCGCCGGCGCCGATCGACAAGGACCTGTACGACCTCCCGCCGGAGGAGTGGGGCGACGTCAAGCAGGTTCCGGGCTCGCTGCCCGAGGCGCTGGCGGCGCTCGAGGCCGACCACGACTACCTGCTCGACGGCGGCGTGTTCACCGACGACCTGATCTCCACCTGGATCGACTGGAAGAACGCCAACGAGGTCGACCCGGTCCGGCTCCGGCCCACTCCGCACGAGTTCGCGCTCTACTTCGACTGCTGAGCCGCACCGCCACCGCCCCCGCCACCCGCGGGGGCGGTGGTCGGCGGAAACGGCCTCGGGCCGGCCCTCGCCCTCGTACCGTCGAGACATGACTCCGCCTCACGTCGACCCGCCGACCGCTCCGTGCCGGTGGAGCCGTCGGTGAGGCCGCGGCCCACCACCACCGCCACCACCACCCCGCAGATCCCCACCGTCCTGACCCTCGGGGTGGAAGAGGAGTTCCTGCTGCTGGACCCGGCCACCGGCGAAAGCATGCCGGTCGCCGACCGGGTACGCGGCGCGCTCTCCGGCACCGCCCGTGAGCAGAGCCGGCAGGAGTTCCGGCACAGCATGGTCGAGATGGTGACGCCGGTCAGCCCGGATCTCGGAGAGCTGCGGGAGCACCTGGTCACGCTGCGCCGGGCGGCCGCGCGGGCGGCCGACGCGGCCGGGGCGCGGCTGGTCGCCGTCGGCGCCACCCCGGTCTGCGAGGCCCACCGCACGGTGCCCGACGAGCAGCGCTACCACGACATGTCCCGCCGGTTCGGCCCGGTGGCCCACGACCCGGCGGTCTGCGGCTGCCACGTCCACGTCGGCGTGCCGGACCGGGAACTCGCCGTGCAGGTCTGCAACCACCTGCGTCAGTGGCTGCCGGTGGTGCAGGCGCTCACCGCGAACTCGCCGCTGCACGACGGGCGGGACACCGGGCACGCGAGCTGGCGCTCGATGCAGCTGGAACGGTGGCCGAGCATCGGACCGACACCGCACTTCGACTCCGCCGCCGACTACGACGCCACGGTCGCGGACCTGATCACCGCCGGGATCATGCTCGACGCCGCGATGGTCTACTGGTACGCCCGCCCGTCCGCGTCGTACCCGACGGTGGAGGTCCGGGTCGGCGACGTGTGCCCCACCGTGGACGACACCGTGCTGGTCGCCGGGCTGGTCCGGGCGCTCGTGGCCACCCTGATCGAAGACGTCCGCGCCGGCGTACCCGCACCCCGCATCCGGGACTGCCTGGTCGCCGCCGCGCACTGGCGGGCAGCCCACGACGGCGTCGACGGCGAGCTCGTCGACCTGCGCACCGGACGGCCCCGGCCCGCCTGGGACCTCGTCGACGACCTGGTCGTCACCGTCACGCCCGCGCTGACCCGCCACGGCGACCTGGACCTGGTCCGGCGCGAGCTGGACCGGGTGCGCCGGGACGGCACCGGCGCCACCCGGCAACGTCAGGTCATGGCTGACACCGGCGGCGACATCCGCGTGGTGCTCGCGCACCTGGCCGCGCAGACCGTCTCGACGTGAGTCGATGACCTCCCCGGACCGGACCGGCGACCGGTCAGCGCAACCCGGCGAACAGGTCGTCCTCGGGGGTGGCGGCGCCGGTGGTGTCCCGCACCCGCACGAACGTCTCCATGCCCATCAGCTCGGTGAACCGCTCCTGCCCCAGGCGCAGGAAGAAGATGTTCTCCGCCTGGCTGGCGTGCGCGGCGAGCGAGGCGAACTTCTGCCCGCCGTAGCCGCTGGTGTCGACCCAGGTGGTGATCTCGTCGTCCGGCAGGCCCAGCGCCGGCATCTCGTCGGTCGCCTCCGGCTCGGGGAACTCCACCCCGATCTCCCGCATGATCGTGCCGAACTGCTGGAACGCGCTGCGCGGCACGGTGGTCCAGTAGACCTTGGCCGGGATGCCGGTCTGCTCGACGGCGGCCATCGTGATGCGGTGGGCCTGGATGTGGTCCGGGTGGCCGTAGAAGCCGTTCTCGTCGTAGGTGACCACGACGTCGGGGCGGTAGCGCCGGATCAGCTCGGCCAGCCGGTCGGCCGCCTCGGCCACCGGCGTGTTCCAGAACGCGCCGGGCGCGTCGTTCGTCGCCCAGCCCATCATCCCGGAGTCGCCGTAGTCGAGGGTCTCCAGGTGGGTGACCTTGAGCGCCTCGCAGCTCGCGGCCAGCTCGGCGCGGCGCATCTCGACCACGGCCTTCGGGTCGTGCCCGGGGTCGCCCGGCTTGATCCCGCCGGGGCCGTCGCCGCACCCCCCGTCGGTGCACGTCACGAGCACTGTGGTGACGCCCTCGGCCGCGTAGCGCGCCAGGACGCCGCCGGTGCTCGTCGCCTCGTCGTCGGGGTGCGCGTGCACCGCCATCAGGGTCAGGGATCGATCGGTCACCCCGTCACCATACGAGCATCGGCCGACGAACTAGCATTGCCCGGTCCGCAGACGGCGACGGAAGCGAGGCGCGATGGGTTGGCTCCAGCGGTTGCTCGGTGGCGGACGGGTCGAACTGGACCCCGCACGTCAGCAGGAGCTGCTGCGGGACGTCCGGCGGTCCTACGGGGCGCACGCCCGCCTCCGGTTCCCGGAGCAGGCCGACGCGATCACCCGGCTGCTGTCCGATGACGACGGTCTCGTGGTGGCCGCCGGGATCGTCTGCGAGGCCGCCGACCAGGCGCACGCCGACCTCCAGGGGCAGGCGCAGGAGGTGTTCCGGCGTACCGGGCGGCGGCTGCTGGTGCACCGCCGCAACTACCGGCCCCTGTGGAAGGAGGCCGGGCCCGCGCTGCGCTGGCCGCTCGGCGCGCTACCCAGCGGGCTGCACCCGTACGCGCAGGTCAGCGCCGCCGTGGCGGTGGTCGGCGGGCGGGCCGACCGGCTGGACCGGGTGACCGACCCGCAGCCGTTCGTGACGCGCCTGTTCGAGGTGCTCGACCTGACCACCGCAGGCTGGGAGTTCGGCCGGGTGCGTGTGGACACCGACAGCGCGACGCTTGTGGAGCGGCTGATGGGCACCGGCGCGCGGGTGCTCGCGACGATGGACGACCCGCCCCGGCTGCCGCCGGCCGTGCGGGAGATGATGCGCCGCAACCACCGCATCGCCGTGTACGACCCGGCCGGTCCCCGGGTGGTCGGCCAGCTGAACCTGGGTGCGCGACTGCGCGAGACGCTGCTGGCCTGACCGGCGGCACGCCCCGCCCCGGCCGGGTGGCCGCGGCGGGCCGCGCCTGTGCTCAGGTGGTCGTGCAGGTGAGGTTCGCCGGCGGGTTGTTGGTGCCGTTGACGGCACCGATGAAGCCGAACGTGGTGGAGCCGCCGGCCGGCAGCGAGCCGTTGTAGTCGACGTTGCGCACCGTCACGTCAGCGCCGTTCTGGGTGTGCGTGCCGCTCCAGATCTGGTTGATCACCTGCCCGTTCGGGAAGGTCCAGGACACCGTCCAGCCGCGGATCGCGGTGGCGCCGGCGGTCACCGTGACCTCGGCCTGGAAGCCGCCCGACCAGGAGCCGGTGATCGCGTACGTGGCACGTGCGCCGGACGGCGCCGGGGAACTGGTGGTGGGCGCGGGGCTCGGCGTCGTACTCGATGGGGGTGTGACGGTCGGGGTGGGCGACGGCGTCACGCCGGGCCGGGCGGCGCGGTAGGTGTGCCGGGCTCGGACGGCGAGCGCGACGACGTCGGACTCCGGCCGGGTGGTGGCGGGTGTGCTGCCGTCGGTGACGTCGGTGAGAGTGAAGGTGCCGGTGAACAGCCGGGACCGCAGGCGCAGCGTGCCGTCGCGGTCGGCGCGGACGGTGATCTCGTCGGCCTGGCCGCTGCTCCAGGTCAGCGCCACCGTGTAGCCGCCCCGGCCGCGCAGGCCCGCGACCTGCCCGGCGGGCCAGGCGCTGGGAAGCGCGGGCAGCAGGTGCAGTTCGCCGGTGTGGCTGTGCAGCAGCATCTCGGCGATGCCGGAGGTGGCGCCGAAGTTGCCGTCGATCTGGAACGGCGGGTGCAGGTCGAACATGTTCGGCGCGAGCCGGTCGGTGCGGACCAGGTCGCGCAGCAGCTTGTGGGCGCGGGCGCCGTCCTCCAGCCGCGCCCAGAAATTGATCTTCCAGGCGAGCGACCAGCCGGTCCCGTCGTCGCCGCGCAGCTCCAGCGTCCTGCGGGCGGCCTCGTACAGCGCCGGGGTGCCGCGCTTGGTGATCTGGTTGCTGGGGTGCAGCCCGTACAGGTGGGACACGTGCCGGTGGGTGCGCTCGGTCTCGACCCAGTCGGCGAGCCACTCCTGCACGTTGCCCCGGGAGCCGACGCGGCTCGGCGGCAGCCGGTCCTTTGCCGTACGCACCTGGGTCCGGAAGGTGGTGTCGACGCCGAGCACCTCGCCGGCCCGGGCCGCGGCGTCGAACAGGTCGCGCAGGATCTGGTTGTCCATCGTCGGGCCGGCGCAGACGCTGGCGTTGGCATGGTGCGCCAGTTCCGGCGAGTTCGACGGGTTCGTCACCAGGTAGCCGAGCGTCGGGTGGGCGACCAGGGTGTCGAGGAAGAACTGGGCGGCGCCCTTGAGGGCCGGATAGTGGGCCTGGAGGAATCCGCTGTCGCCGGTGAACAGGTAGTGGTCCCAGATGAGCGTGCTCAGCCAGGCCCCGCCGGTCTGCCACATGCCCCAGAACGCGCCGTCCACGACCGACGCGCCCCGCCAGGCGTCGGTGTTGTGGTGGGTGACCCAGCCGCCGGCGCCGTACTGCGCCTGGGCGACCCGCGCGCCGGTCACGGTGAGGTCCTTGACCATGTCGAAGACCGGCAGGAAGCACTCGGACAGGTTCGTGGTGTCGGCCGGCCAGTAGTTCATCGGCAGGTTGGCGTTGACCGTGTACTTCGAGTCCCAGGACGGCGTCAGCGAGTCGTTCCAGATGCCCTGGAGGTTCGCCGGCTGGGTGCCCGGCCGCGACGACGAGATCAGCAGGTACCGCCCGAACTGGAACAGCAGCGCGGCGAACTGCGGGTCGTTCGTGCTCGCGTGCTGCGCGATCCGTACGTCGGTGGGCTGGTCGGCGGCGGCGGTACGGCCCAGGTCGATGGTGACCCGGTTGAACAGCGCCTGGTAGTCGGCGCGGTGGCGGGTGCGGAGCTGGTCGACGCCCACGCCCTTGGCGGCGTTCAGCCGGTTGCGGGCGATGCCCTGGTAGTCGCCGTTGACGGTGCGGTAGTCGACGTAGCTGGTGCCGATCGAGATCAGGACCGTCACGCTTGTCGCGCCGGACACCCGCAGCGTGCCGCCGGAGCTGCTGACCGTGCCGCCGGTGACGGCGGCGTTGGCCAGCGCGAGGAACCGCACCGAGCCGTTGACGCCCTCCATCGACCCCGAGATGCCGTCGAGCGCGATGGTCGCGCCGTCCGGGCTGGACACGGTGGTCCGCTGCGGGCTGTCGAAGGCGGCGGAGAACGTGATCGCGTTGGCCCGGTCGGCGGTCAGCCGGAGCACCATCACCTGGTCGGGGGCGCTGGCGAAGACCTCCCGCTGGTGCCGTACGCCGTTCAGCACGTACGTGGTGGTGACGGTGGCGGTGGTGAGGTCGAGCGTCCGGTTGTACTGCGTCGCCCCGCTCGCCGAACCGAAGGTGAGCCGGAGGTCGCCGACGGTCTGGTAGGCGAGCTGACCACCAGGGCTGCCCATCATGGTCTGGTTGATCAGATCCTGGGCGGAGGTCCACTGGTCGGCGAAGACACGACGCCGGATCTCGGCCAGGTTGGCCGCGCCCCTGGTGTTCGCCGAGTCGTACGGGCCGCCGGCCCAGACGGTGTCCTCGTTGAGCTGGAGCCGTTCGGTGTCGACGTTGCCGAACACCATCGCGCCGAGCCGCCCGTTGCCGATCGGCAGGGCGCGCAGCCAGTCGGTGCCGGCCGGTTCGTCGTACCAGAGTGCCAGGTCGTTCGCGGCCAGCACCTGCGCGGGCGCCGCCGACCCGGCGCGTGCGGCGACGCTCCAGGCGGCCGGCACCAGCGCGGCACCGGCGCCCGCCGCCGTGGCCTTGATGACGTTTCGTCGTGTCACTTCGGACATGGTTTCTCCCAACCGCGCGGATCAGTGGGCGGGGCCCGGGTGGGCGACGGTGCTGTTATCGCTAACAGCCATCGCTCGCACACCCGGGCGCCGCATTCCTGCCACTACGCGCCCAGGGCTCCCGACCGGGCGACACATCAGCCAACATGGACTCTCATGGATGAAGTGACACCGCGTCAAGAGGTGTTACCGCTAACAGGCTCGATCCGTGTTTCACTCGCCGGGCCGAGCGGGGCGCGGGGGCGGCCGGCCGGCCCACCCGGGCCACGTGCACGATCCGCTCCGGCGCCACGTCCAGCAGCGCGCCGAGCGCGTCCCGGGTGGCTGCGACGTCGACGAGCTGACTGAGCGGGTGGGCGGCCAGCCCGGCCGTGTGCAGCGTCAGCCACATCCGCATGAGCACGCGTCCGAACTCGACCTGCCCGGCCGCGTCCAGACCGGGCGGCGCCACGAGCGCCAGCACCCCGCCGCCCTGCGCCAGCGGGTCACCGCCCGCGGCGGCGAGCAGCCGGGGCAGCCCCAGCGGGTGCAACGCCGGGTACGCCGCGAGCGCCGCCCGCAGCCCGGTGGCCGTAGCCCGGCCCAGCCCGAGGCACCTGTCACTGAGCCCGTCGGCCCGGTAGCGCGGGCCCGACCGGTCCAGGCGCAGCCAGCGGCGCAGCTCCGCGACCACCGCCGGGTCGGCGTACACCTGCCGGTCGGCAGTGCGCAGCAGCGCGCGCAGCCGCCCGGCCGCCGGCACCGCGCGGACCGCGCCACCGGCCCGGCGGGCGACCGCGTCCACGGCCGCGACCACGTCGGCGTCCGGGCCGCCGGTGAACCGGCCCCGGTGGGTACGCCGGTCCCACACGTCGGCGGTGCGGAACGGCGTCCGGTACGGCTGCCGTGCCGGACGCAGCCGCCCCACCCGCCGGTCGGACTCGTCGTGGTCGGCGGCCCAGTCCAGCCGCAGCCCCGCGTCGGCGGCGACGATCAGGCAGGTCTCCACGAACGCGCCGAGCGACAGCCGCAGATCCCGCCCGGTCGGGTCGCCCGCGGGCAGCGCGTCGGCCGGATCCCAGCCGACGGTGATCGCCCAGCGCTCGTAGCGCAGCCGCCACGGCTGGGTGTTGTGTGCGCTCGGCGCCCGCCAGCACAGCGGCTCCAGCGCGTGGAACGCGGCGAGGTCCATGCTCACCGCTCCCTGGCGTAGAACGTGTAGCCGTGCAGCGGGCGTCCGCCGAGGTGTCGGTACTGGGCCGCCGACGCCGGGTTGTCCCGCCCGACGTACGTGCTGCGCAGCGCCGTGTAGCCGCCGTCGTGCAGGTTGCGGTGCAGGTGCGCGGAGAGCAACCGCTGGTAGCCGCGCCCCTGGAACTCCGGCACCACGCCCTTGACGATCAGCACCGCCTCCCGGCGGTACCGGCGCCGGGAGGCCAGCAGCCGCAGCTGGCTGACCGGGTTCAGGTCACCGCGCACCGCGACCAGGAAGTCGCTGATGTCCGGCACGCAGAGCACGAACGCCACCGGCCGCCCGTCGCGGGTCAGGTAGAGCAGCAGGGACTCGTCCAGCAGGTACGCCAGCCCGTCGGTCTGCCGCCGCAACTGGGCCGCCGAGATCGGCGTGTAGTAGCCGAGCTGGGCGAAGGAGTCGTTGAGCATCCCGCGCAGCAGGTCGAGCTGCGCGTCGAGCCGCCTGGTGCTCCCCCGGTGCAGCTCCAGCCGCGCGCCGTCGGGCTGCACGCCGAGCGCGGGCGGCGCCCCGGCCGGCGGCGGCACCGGGCAGATCCAGGTGTCGGAGACGAACCGCCCGGTGAACCCGCTCTCCTCGTACGCGTCCGGGTAGTACGGCGGGTTCCACGCGCTGTCCACGAAACCCCGGTCGGCGTACCCGGAGGTGATCACGCCACCGGCCTGGTTGGGCAGCAGCGCCACCGGCCCGAACAGCAGGTCCCGGCCGGGCGTCGCGTGCGCGGCGATCGCGTCGAACAGCGGCCGGGCGGCCGGCGCGGTGAACTCGGTGAGCCCGAACAGCTGGCAGCGGCGGCCCAGCTTGGCGTCGAGGTCCGCGTCGGTGTGCAGCGTGGTCCGCCCGGCCACGACGCCGGTGGCGTCGCGCAGCACGTACATCGGTACGCCGTCGCGCCACCAGCGGCGGATCTGCTGCCGGGGCGTCGGCACGTACCGGGGTTCGTCGGCGTACAGCCGGTCGGTGAGGGTGAGGAAGTCGCGCAGGCCGCGCCGGCCGGTCACGCGCTCGAACCGGTGGCCGGTCACCGGCGCACCGCCGGTCCGGTCGTCTCCGCGCCCAGCGGCGTGAACCGCTCGATGTGGCCCATCGCGCCGTCCTCGGCCCGCCACGCGCCGTTGGAGTAGCCGTCCGGGGAGGCGGTGTAGAGCCGGATGAACCCGGCGGTGGCGTTGCGGTCGCCGTCGGTCAGCCACATCATCAGCTTGCGGTGGTGCCGCGTGCGGGCGAAGCGCAGCAGCGCGTCCCGGTCGGTGAAGAACGCGATGGTGCCGAGCGTCAGGGGGAACTGCCAGTAGACGGTGTGCCAGCAGTAGCCGGACATCCGGCGCATGTCGCGCACCATCCGGATCCAGTCGGGGGCCAGGCGCAGCAGCACCAGCGGGTTCGCGTACCGGGTGCCGCCGATGAACATGGCACCGGCGCGGGCCTGGGCCGGGGCGCGGGAGAAGTCACGGGTACGCATCGTTCACCTCACCAGGTAGACGTTCTTGATCTTCTGCATGTCGGCGAACGGGCCGCCGTCCGGTTCGTGCAGCTCGACCCGCAGGTCGCCGGCGGTCGGGTCCTCCACCAGGGACTGCGCGAAGTCCCGCGACACCGAGGTCAGGTGCGCGCGTACCCCGTCGCGGCACGCGTCGGCGAGCGCCGCGCGGACCGCGGTGTCCAGCGGGCGGCGCAGCTCGACGTGGATCACCGGCCGGGTCTCCAGCGCCGCGTCCTCGTGCAGTGTGAGACAGAACCTGTTGATCTCGGCGGCGTACGGGTTGCCGGTGTAGAGGCCGTACTCGACGTCCTGGGGGTAGAGGTTCGCACCCAGGTAGGACACGGTGGAGTCGCTGCGGCCGAACAACAGCAGCAGCGGCAGCGTCATCCGCTCCTCGGCCACCGCGGTACGGAACTCGGCGCGGCGTACCGGGTCGGCGTGCGCCAGCTCGACGATCCGCCGGTACGGCACGAGCCGCGCCTCGTCGCCCACGTTGTAGCGCAGCCGGGGCTGGAGCACGTGCGGGCTCGTCACGGTGCAGAGCAGTTCCCGCCGCTCGTTGGTCTCCAGATAGGTGGCGAACGGGTTGTACTGGAACACCATCGGCAGCCGCTGCTCGCCGCGGCCGAGCAGTTCCGCGCGCAGTCCCGCGTCGGTGCGCAGGCGCCGCCGCAGCCACACCGTGAACCGGGTCTCCGCGCCGATGCCGATGGTCAGGTCCGACGCCCCGTACGCCGACCGCACCCGCACGAACCGCTGTTCCAGGTAGTCGCGCAGCGCCTCGGTCATCCCCTCGCCGCCGCAACTGGCGAAGATCCGGTACCGCGACCAGGGGAAGTCCTCGGCGTCGAGCCGGTCCCGCAGGTGCTTGAGGAACGGCGGGTAGGCGGTCACCAGGTAGTCGTGGCCGGGACCGAACTCGCGCAGCGTGTCGACGATCTTCCCGAGGTCCGGGCCGGTGTTCTTCACGGTGGCGATCCGGGCCATCGCCGCGCCGGTGGTGGTGCCGGTCGCCCAGGCGCCCATCGAGTACGCGTTGATGACGAACGGCCGGCGCATCGGGAAGGCCAGTCCGGTGTACCCGGCGATGTCGCGGTGCACCGCCCGCAGCTCCCGCTCGCCGCGCGGCCAGTTGAACGGGCGCCCGGACGAACCGGCCGACTCGTCGACCACCACGCCCCGCTCCGGCATCCGCCCGTCCCGGCAGCGGGCGAAGGCGCCGTACGCCATGACGTACCCACGCTTGTCGGTCTCCGGGAAGTCCCGCAGCCGGCGGCGCAGGCTGCCCGGACGGGCCCGCAGGAACGCCTGGTAGGCGGGCACCCGCCGGGCGGCGCGCACGCAGGTCGATCGCGCGTTCGCGGCGGCGAGCCGGTCGAGGACCGGGTGGTGGCGCCGGGCCAGCCAGCGCCAGCCGGCCGGGTGGTGGGCGACGAGCCGGGCCAGCGCGGCGACCGCGCGGCCGGCCGGGGCCAGCGCGGCCTCGGCGGGCAGCGGCGTGTCGACGGTACGTGCAGCGGCGTGTCGGTGCAGCGTCTCGGCCATGACAAGGATCCTGTCGACGCCGCCGCGCCCGCACATGAGCGACGAGACGGTACTGCGCTGAGTACCCGTACCCAGTGGAAGACCACCCGGCCCGGCCACGCTCAGTCACCATGGCGACACTCGTCTGGTGTGTCGTGCCTGGTCCGGTGACACTTCGCCCATGACAGAGGGCAAGCGTGAGCGCGCGAACGAGCGCTTCGAGAAGGTGGCCGAGGAGACCTCGGAGACCGTGACCCACGCGGCCACGGTGCTGGAGGAGGAACTCGCGGCGGGGCTGGCCGGCGCCCGGCGGCTCGAGGAGAAGCTGACCGAGAGCCGGCGCGTGGACCCGGAGGCGTTCGACGAACTCGTCGCCCGGGTCCGCACCGACGGGCACGCCCTGATCGACACCGTGGTCGGGCAACTGAAGATGGCCGACGACCAGCGCGGTGAGGTGATCCGGCGGTACACGTCGGACGCGCACGACGCGCTGGACACCGTACTCAATCTGGCGCGGCTGGCCCCCGAGGTCGCCAACGGGCTCGCGGACCGGCTGGCGTCGCCGGCCCCGAAGCGGCCGGCGGACCGGTAGCGGCGCGATGGCGCCGACCGCCGGGGTGGCCGGCGGGCACGTGGAACGGATGCTGGAGCGCTATCGTGGGCTCGCCCTCGGCGCGCTGCTCGACGACGTGCCCGACGGCGGCCCGCGATACCTCTACGACCTCGTCGCGGAGTACCCCCGGCGGTGGGGCAAGGGGCTGCGCGCCGCGCTGTGCCTTGCGACGTGCCGGGCGTTCGGCGGCGGCGACGCGGTGGGCCTCAACGCCGCAGTGACGGTGGAGTTGTTCCACAACGCCTTCCTCATCCACGACGACATCCAGGACGAAAGCGAGCAGCGGCGCGGCGGGCGGACCCTGCACGCCGAGTACGGCGTCGGTGTCGCGCTGAACGTCGGCAACATGACGAACCTGCTGGCGTTGCGGCGGCTGGCCGCGAACCGGGCGGCGCTCGGCTCCGGGATCGCGTGGCGGCTGTTCACCGAGACCGAGCTGATGATGCGCCACTCGCTGGAGGGGCAGGCCATCGAGATCGGCTGGATCCGCGACAACGTGTGCGACCTCGACGCCGACGACTACTACCGGATGTGCCTGAAGAAGACCTCCTGGTACACGTGCATCTACCCGTGCCGCACCGGCATCCTCGTGGCGACCGGCCGGGAGAACGCCGTCGACGTGCTGGACCGGTACGGCTGGTACCTGGGCGCGGCGTTCCAGATCCAGGACGACGCGCTCAACCTGACCGGCGACTACGCCCGGTACGGCAAGGAGATCGCCGGTGACCTGTGGGAGGGCAAGCGCACGCTGATCCTGATCGACTTCATGCGGCGGTGCACGTCCGAGGAACGCGAACGGCTCGTGCGGCTGCTGAGCCGGACCCGCGCGGAGCGCACCGACGCCGAGGTGCGCTGGCTGCACGGGCGGCTGCTCGCGTACGACTGCGTGGAGTCGGCGCGGCGCAGCGCCCGGGATCTCGCGCTGGCCGCCCGGCGGGAGGGTGAGCGGGCGCTGGGCGACGCCGCCGACACCGAGGACGGCCGGTTCCTGCTGGAGCTGACCGACTACGTGGTGGATCGGGCCCGTTAGCCGCCCAGGATCCCGCGCAGCCAGGTGAGCTGTTCACGCTGATGCCCGGCTTCGCCGCCCTCGTGGTCGTTGAACTCGTACACCCGCACGTCCTTGTCGCCGCCGTAGCGGTGGTAGGCGGCGAAGCAGGTGGACGGCGGGCAGACCTGGTCGCGCAGCGAGATCGAGAACAGCGCGGGCGCTGTGGCGCGCGGCGCGAGCACTGCGGCGTCCAGGTAGGACAGCGTGCGGAACACCTGGTCGGCGCGGTCGCGGTGCAGCGCGAGGTACTCGACGACCTCGGCGTACGGGCTGTCCGGGCCGGCGACGCGCACGCCCCGGCGGATGTCGCACAGGAACGGCACGTCCGGCATGACCGCGACGACGTCCGGGCACAGCGCGCCGGCGGCCAGGGCGAGGCCGCCGCCCTGGCTGAAGCCGGTCACCGCCACCCGGTCCGGGTCGACGGCCGGGTGCCGCCGGGCGGCCTCGGCGAAGCGGACCGCGTCGGTGATGAGCCGCCGGTAGTAGTGGTCGGCCGGGTCGGCGACGCCCCGGGTGAGGAAGCCGGGCACGGTGCCGGCCGGGTACGGGTGCGGGTCGGGCGTGCCGCCGGTGGCGGCACTCCAGCCCTGGCCCCGGCTGTCCATGATCAGGTGCGCGAAGCCCGCCGCCGCCCAGAACAGCTTCTCGTGCGGCAGGCCGCGGCCCCGGCCGTAGCCGAGGTATTCGACCACGCAGGGCAGCGGCCCGTCGGCACCGGCCGGCAGGTGCAGCCATCCGCGCACCGGCTCGCCGCCGAAGCCGGGGATCGTGGCGGCGTACGTCCGGATCTGGGTCAGCCCGGTGTCGACCGGCTCGTAGACCGCCGCCTCCGGATCGCCGCCGCCGTCGAGCGTGCGCGCCCAGAACGCGTCCAGGTCCGCCGGCACGTGAAGCTCCGGCCGGTACGCCAGACAGCCGGCCAGGTCGAGGTCGGTCAGCGGCACGACGCGGCCTCCCGTACGGCGGAGGCGAACCAGCCGGTGATCGTGCTCGGATGGGTGATGGCGGTGCCGACCACCACCGTCCACGCGCCCGCCCGCAGCGCCTGCGCGGCCTGCTCCGGCGTGTGGATGCGTCCCTCGGCGACCACCGGGACGTCGACCGCGGCGGCGAGCCGGGCGACCAGGTCCAGGTCCGGCCCGTCGCCCTTCGTGGTGTACGCGGTGTACCCGGCGAGCGTGGTGCCGACCAGGTCGGCGCCCGCTGCGGCGGCGGCGATGCCCTCGTCCAGCGTGGAGCAGTCGGCCATCACGAGCGCGCCGGTGCGCTCGTGCACGGCGGCGATCGTCTCGGCGAGCGTACGGCCGTCGGGCCGGGGCCGGTACGTGCCGTCGAGCGCGACGACGTGCGCCCCGGCGTCGGCGACGGCGAGCGCGTGTTCGAGGGTAGGGGTGATGAAGACGTCGTCGTCGCCGTCCTTCCAGAGCCCGATCAGCGGCAGGTCCACCGCTGCACGGATGGCGGCGATGTCCGCCAGTCCCTGGGCGCGGATGCCGGCGGCGCCGCCGCGTGCGGTGGCGAGTGCGACCCGGCGCATGGTGTCCGGGTCGCGCATCGGCTCCCCCGGATACGCCTGGCAGGAGACCACCAGGCGGTCACGGAGCTGGTCGACGAGCGTGTTCATGAGACCTTCCAGGCGAGCGAGGCGGCGCCGAGCAGCGGCGCGTCGGGGCCGAGGGTGGAGGCGAGCACCGGCACACCGGCCAGGGCGGGCAGCGTCTCGGCGGGCACCGCGTCGCGCAGCGCCCGCCACCACGGCTCACCGAGGCCGGTGACGCCGCCGCCGATCACCACGGCGGCGGGGTCGAGCACGTTGACCAGGCCGCCGACGGCGGAACCGACAGCCGCGCCGCCGAGCCGGACGACCTCCCGGGCCGTCTCGTCGCCGCCTACCGCGAGCGCGGCGACGCCCCGCAGGTCGGCCACCGGCCGGCCGGTACGCCGGGCGTACTCGGCGGTGAGCGCGGGCCCGGCGGCGATCGCCTCCAGGTGCCCGCGCCCGCCGCACGTGCAGGCAAGCGTTCCGGCGTACGGCGACGGCTGGTGCCCGGCGTGCCCGGCGGCGCTGTGCGCTCCGGTGAGCACTGTGTCGCCGAGGACGAACGACGCCCCGACACCGGTGCCGACGGCGACGTAGAGCACCGTGCCGTACCCGGCCGCGACGCCGTGACGCGCCTCGCCCAGCGCGTGGGCGTGCACGTCGTTGATCACCGTGACCGGCACGTCCAGACGCCGGCGCAGGTCGCCGCGCAGGTCCGTGCCGGTCCACCCGGTCAGCACGTCGGTGGCGGACAGCACCAGGCCGGAGCCGCTGTCGATGACTCCGGCGCTGCCGACGCCGAGCGCCCGTACGACACCCGGCGCGTCCGCCCGCAGCTTCTCCACCAGACCGGCGGCGGTGTCGAGCACCGCGGCGGCACCGGAGCGGCCAGGTGTCGGCGCGGTGCGCCGGCCGACGACCTCTCCGGCGGCGGTGACCAGGGCGGCTGTGGTCTTGGTGCCGCCGATGTCGAGCGCGGCGACCAGACCGGTCGTGCTCACCTCGGGCATGGTCAGAGCAGCCCGGCCAGTTCCAGCTGGGTACGCACGCGGCCCGTCTCGGCGGCGTCCAGCGGCCGCAGCGGCAGCGACACCGCGTTGCCCGCGATGACGCCGAGCAGGGACAGCGCGGTCTTGAACGCGCCGACGCCCCGGGTGGCGCCCGCCGAGGTGGCCGGGTCGGCCGCGTCGACGATGCGGAACAGCCGGGTCAGGCGGTCCTGCTCCCGGCGGGCCGCAGCCCAGTCACCGGCCACGCAGGCGCGGTGCAGCCGCACGTACGCGGCCGGGTCCACGTTGCCCAGTCCGGGCACCGAGCCGGAGCCGCCCGCGAGCATCATCGCGTCGACCACCACCTCGTGGCCGGTGAGCAGGCTGAAGTCGCGCTCCGGCGCGTGCTCGGCGACGGCCAGCGCGAGCTGACGGAACGCCACGTCGTCGCCGCTGGAGTCCTTGACACCGGCGAGCACGCCGTCGGCGGCGAGCCGGGTCAGCAGGTCGACGGAGAGCTTGCTGTGCACGCAGACCGGGATGTCGTACGCCAGCAGCGGAAGCTCGACCGCCGCGGCGACCGCGCGGAAGTGCCGCTCGATCTCGTGCGGGCCGACGATGGCGTAGAACGGCGCGGTCACGACCAGGCCGTCCGCGCCCAGCCGGGTGGACGCCTCGGCCCGCTCCACGACCCGGCGGGTGGTGGGTTCGATGCAGCCGGCGATGACCGGCACGGCGCCGCCGGCGGTCTTCACGATGGTCTCCAGGGCCAGGTCCCGCTGCCGGTCGGTGAGGAAGACCGTCTCGCCGGAGCTGCCGAGCGCGAAGATGCCGTCGACGCCGGCGTCGAGCAGCCACTCGACCAGCCGTTCCAGCGAGTGCACGTCGACCTCGCCCTCATCGGTCAGGGGGGTCACGGCCGGCGGCACGACTCCGGCGAACCGCGGGGCGGGGGTGGTCACAGGTTCTCCTCGACAGACTCGGTTGTGGTGCGGCCGGTCGCCGAGGTGGCGAGCGCGACCAGTTCGGTGTTGGCGGTTCCGGCGGGCACCGGGTGGTGGCAGCGGAACTCGTGGCCCTCGCCCTCGGCGGGGCGCGGCGCGGGCATGTCCACGGCGCAGCCGTCGGTGGCGGCCCAGCAGCGGGTCCGGAACGGGCAGCCGCTCGGCGGCCGGGTGGCCGACGGGACCGGGCCGACCAGCGGAATGGGCTCGATCGGGGACAGCAGGCCCGGCGTGGCCGAGAACAAGGCCCGGGTGTACGGGTGCCGGCCGCCCTCGGGCAGCAGGTCGGCGGGCGTCTGCTCGACGATGCGGCCCAGGTACATGGTGACGACCCGGTCGCTGACCCGCTTGACGGTCTGGATGTCGTGCGACACCAGCACCATCGCCAGCCCGAGCCGGTCCTTGAGGTCCAGCAGCAGGTTGAGGATCTGGGCCCGGACCGACACGTCGAGCGCGCTGGTGGGCTCGTCGGCGATGACCAGTCCCGGTTCCAGGGCCAGCGCGCGGGCGATGGACACGCGCTGGCGCTGGCCGCCGGAGAGCTGGCTGGGCAGCACGTCGGCGACCGAGCGGGGCAGGCCCACCAGGGCCATCAGCTCGGCCACCCGCTGCTCGCGCTGCTGCCGGGTGCCCCGGCGGTGCACGTCGAGCGGGTCGCGCAGGATGTCGCGCACCGGCATGCGGCGGTTCAGCGACGTGGCCGGATCCTGGAAGATCATGCCGACGCCCGCGCCGATGTGCTCGCGCCGCTCGGCGGCGCTCATCGACCACACGTCCTTGCCGGCGAACGACACCGTGCCGCTGGTCGGCCGTTGCAGGCCGACGAGCACCTTGGCCAGCGTCGACTTGCCGCAGCCGGACTCGCCCACGATGCCGACCGTCTCGCCGGCCCGGATGACCAGGTCGGCGCCGGTGAGCGCGTAGACCTTCTCCCGGCTGAACATGCCGCCGCCGCGCGCGGCGTGCACCACGTGCACGTCGCTCAGCTCGGCGATCGGCCGGTGCTCGGCGGTGGCGCTCATCGGGCCGGCTCCTTCTCGCTGACGGTGACGGCGGGGTGGTGGCAGGCGTACCCGTGGCCGTCCGTGCCCTCCAGGGCGGGCGCGGTGTCCCGACAGATCTCGGTCGCCATCGGACAGCGGTCGGAGAACCGGCAGCCCTTCGGGAAGTCGGCGGGTGACGGGACCACGCCGCGGATCTGGGTGAGCCGTTCCGCGCCGGTCTCCAGCGACAGGACGGAACCGAGCAACCCGCGGGCGTAGTGGTGGGCGGGTGCCTCCATCACGTCGGCGGTCACGCCGGTCTCCACGATCTGCCCGCCGTACATCACCACGACCCGGTCGCAGACGTCGCTGACCAGGGCGAGGTCGTGGCTGACCAGGATGAGGGCGAAGCCGAGCCGCTCGCGCAGGTCCAGAAGCAGCTTCATCACCTGGGCCTGCACGGTGACGTCGAGCGCGGTGGTCGGCTCGTCCGCGATGATCAGCTTCGGGTCGCGGGACAGCGCCATGGCGATCACCACGCGCTGCCGCTGCCCGCCGGACAGCTCGTGCGGGTACGCGGCGAGCGTGCGCTGCGGGTCCAGCCCGACCAGCCGCATCAGTTCCTCGGCCGAGCGGGTGCCGCCACGGCGGATCATCTGGGCGAGCTGGGCGCCGACGCGCAGCGCCGGGTTCAGCGCCGACAGCGCGTCCTGGTAGACCATGGCGATCTCGCGGCCCATCAGGGCCCGGCGGCCCTTCGCGTTCAGCTTCAGCAGGTCCGTGTCCTGGAAGCGGATCTCGCCGCGTACCCGGGCACCCTGCGGCAGCAGGCCCATCACGGCCAGGACGCTGAGCGACTTGCCCGAGCCGGACTCCCCCACCAGGCCGACGACCTCGCCGGGGCGGACGTCGAAGGAGAGCCCGTCGACGATGTCCACGCCGCGGTGGCGGCCCTCGAAGCCGATGGACAGGTCGCTGACCTGAAGCACCGGCTTGCCCTGCGGCAGCGGGCGGGCGCGCTCGCGCAGCCGCTGCGCCGCCTCGGCGAGACCCGGCAGCTCGACCACCTCGCCGGTGCCGGGCTTCGCCTGCTCCAGCGCGTCCCCGTTGGTGGTGGACGTGGCACGGCGCGCGGCCGGGGCGGCCCACGCGTCGGACATGCCCTCGGAGAGCACGTTGAGCGCCAGCACGGTGAGCAGGATCAGCAGGCCGGGGAAGAACGTGGCCCACCAGCCGCCGATCTGCACCATCTCCTTGCCGAACGCGATCACCGAGCCCCACGAGGAGGCCGCCTCCTGCGGGGCGAGGCCGCCGCCGATGAAGGACAGCGACGCCTCGAAGACGATGGCGTCGGCCACCATGACGGTGACGAAGACCAGGATCGGGGCGGCGCAGTTGCGCAGGACGTGCCGCCAGAGGATGTGCGGCCGCCGGGCGCCGATGATCCGCTCGGCGGCCACGTAGTCCTCGCCGTACTGGGACAGCACGTTGGCGCGGACGATGCGCGCGACCGACGGGGTGAACACGAAGCCGATCGCGATGACGAGGACCAGCAGGCTGTTCTTGCCGAACGAGATGATCAGCAGCGCGGAGAGCACGATCGTGGGGAAGGCCATGACCACGTCGAGGCAGCGCATGATGATCTCGTCGACGACGGTGCGGCTGCTGCCGGCGATCGCGCCGAGGATCGCGCCGAGCACCAGCGCGATGCCGGCCGCGCCGAAGCCCACGATCAGGGAGCGCCGGGTGCCCGCGACCAGCCGGGAGAAGACGTCCCGGCCGAGCTTGTCCAGGCCGAACCAGAAGTCGCCGTTCGGGCCGGTCAGCGCCGGGCCGAGCCCGGTCTGGGTGGGGTCGTGACGCAGCAGCAGCGGGGCGAGCAGGCCGACCACGACGATGAGCGCGACGAAGCCGAGCGCGAACCGGGCCGCGAGACCGAGCCGGGCGAAGGCCATGCCGGGGCGGGACAGCCGCGTGGTGAGGGACCGGCGCATCAGTGGCCTCCGCGCAGTCGGGGGTTGGCGAAGAGGTAGAGGATGTCGACGACCAGGTTCACCAGGACGAAGCAGAGCGCGATGGTCAGCACGGTGCCCTGGGCCAGCGCGGTGTCGTTCTGCTGGACCGCGCTCATGATCTGGGTGCCCATGCCTGGCAGCGAGAAGATCGCCTCGATGACGACGGTGCCGCCGATGAGGTAACCGATCCGCAGGCCGAGCGCGGTGAGCGGATTGACAAGCGCGTTGCGCAGCACGTTGCGGCCGATCACCACGCGCGGTGGCAGTCCGGCCCCGATCGCGGTGCGGACGTAGTCCTTGTCGAGTTCCTCGACCATGGACGTCCGGACGATGCGGGCCAGCGAGCAGCCGACCGGTACGGCCAGCGCCAGCGCGGGCATGGCCAGCGACTGCAACCACAGACCGACCGAGTCGGCGGGGTTGACGTAGCCGCCGGTCGGGAAGAGCGCCCGGCGGACGGAGAACTCCTGGATGAACAGCAGGGCCAGCCAGAACGAGGGCGTGGCGATGCCGGCCATGGAGACGATCCGGATGACCTGGTCGGGCCAGCGGTCCCGGTACAGGGCGGCCGGGATGCCGAGCGCCAGCGCGATGACGAGCGCGCCGACGACGCCGAGCGCGGTGAGCTGGATGGTCAGCGGCAGCGCCATGGCGATCTTCTCGGCGACCGGGACCGACGGCGGGAACGTCATGCCGAGGTCGCCGCGGACGAGGTCGCCGAGGAAGTGCAGGTAGCGCAGCGGCAGCGGGTCGTTCAGGCCGTTGGCGGCACGGAACGCCTCGACCTGCGCCGGCGTCGCCTGGTCACCGAGGACTGACAACGCCGGGTCGATCGGGGAGAACTGCATGATCACGAAGACGAAGAGCGTGATGCCCAGCACCAGGGGGATCAGCGTCAGGAATCGTCGTGCGACCAGGTTCAGGACGGTCAGCATGGATTCTCTTTCTCGTGGCGGGGCGCCGGGACGCCCCGCCCGGCCGCACGGGTCACGTGGGGCCGGGCGGGACGCCTGCGGGGCCGGAACCCCGAGCGCGGGCTCAGCCGGTCCGGCCGGTGCCCAGGAAGTACAGGCCGGTGGTGGAGGCGCCGGAGAAGCCGTCCACCTTGGCCGGGTCGTACGCGGTGACGACCTTGGTGTGCAGGATCGGGTACAGCGGCACCTGGTCCGCCGCCATGTCCAGGGCCTGCTTCCACAGCGCCTTGCGGGCCGTCTCGTCGGAGGTCTGCGCGGCCTTGTCCAGCAGGTCGCCCATGGCCTTGCGGTCGGCGTCGCTCCAGCGGTAGCGCTGGCCCGGCCAGGTCTCGCCGAAGTAGTACCAGCGCATCAGCAGGTCGGTGTCGACGCCGAAGACGCTCGGGTCACCGGTGGCCATGAGCACCCGGAAGGTGTCCTTGGGGACGATGTCGCCGTAGATGGCCGAGGACGGCACGGTGTTCAGCGTGGCGGTGACGCCGATCTTCTTCCACTGCTCGATGACCAGCGGGGCGACGTCCTTGACCACCGAGCTGTCGGTGGTGTCGAGCCGGAACGACAGATTGGTGACGCCGGCCTCCTGGAGCAGGGCCTTGGCCTTGTCCGGGTTGTAGTCGTAGACGGTGGCGGCCTTCTGGTAGGCCTTGTTGCCCTCGTCGAGGTAGCTCGTCGCCGGGCTGCCGTAGCCGTTGAGCGCGGTCTTGATGACCGCCTCCTTGTCGATGGCGTAGTGCAGGGCCTGGCGCACCCGCTTGTCGCTGAACGGCGCGGCGGCGTTGTTGAACATGAGGAAGACCTGGTTGAAGGCCTGCTTCACGTCGATCGTGTACTTGTCCTTGAGCGAGTCCACGTTCAGGTACGGCACGGCCTCGATGGCCTGCACCCGGCCGCCCTGCAGGTCCGACACGCGGGCTGACGCCTCGGTGGTGGTGTTCCACGTCATCGTCTCGACCTTGGCGGCGCGCGGGCCGTTGTAGTTCGCGTTCCTGCTCAGCTTGATGCCGGATTCCTTTGACGCGCTGTCCACCTTGAACGGGCCGGAGCCGATCGGGGCGGTGTCGAACGCCTTGGCCGCGGCCGCGTCACCGGTCTTCGCCTTGGGGACGATCTTGATGACCGCGATCCGCTCGCTGAACAGCGCGAACGGGTACTTCAGCGTGAACTCGACGGTGGTCGCGTCCTTGGCGGTCACGGTGTCCAGGAACGACACGAAGCCCTGCATCAGCGGCGGCGCCTTCGGGTCCGCGGGCTTGAGCACGCGGGTGAAGGACCAGGCCACGTCCTCGGCGGTGACCGGGGTGCCGTCGGAGAACTTCGCCCCGTCACGCAGCGTCACGGTGTAGGTCCGGCCGTCGGCCCCGGGGGTCGGGTCGCTCTTGGCCAGGGCGTTGTAGGGTTCCCGCGTGATCGGGTCGAGGTCGACGAGGCCCTCGAAGACGTGCTGGTTGACCGCTGTCGCCACGGCCGAGGAGGCGTTGCTGGGATCGAAACCGCTGGAGAGCGTGAAGGCCAGCGTGGCCTCGATGGACGTGCCCCCCTTCCCGTCGCCCACGGCGTTTGTCGAGGCGGGACCGCCACTGCAGGCCGCCAGCGCGACCGCGAGGCCGCCCGCGAGGGTGGCGGCGGTCAGGGAGCGGACGCGGCCGCGCAGGGCGCGCCGGCTCCTCGACGGCTTACCGGTGGTGCTCACGTAGCTGCCTCCATAGGCTCTTCATGCGCTCGCGTGCCCGCTCGCGCTCGGGGATGTGAAGCATAGGGTGTATGACGTCTGACGTCTTATGCCGGTAGGGTGAGAGTGACAGATTCGGGAACGAAGGGCAAGGGGCAGATGACGACCATTGACGCCAGTCCGCTACGCGGCGCCGAGCGGCCCAGCCCTCGCCGGCAGGAGGTCGCCACCAGGATCAAGGAGTACATCCTGCGCAACCGCCTCAAGCCGGGGAACCTCCTGCCCACCGAGACCGAGCTGTGCGAGGCCGTCGGCGCCAGCCGCTCCAGCGTCCGCGAGGCCGTGAAGATCCTCTCCGCGCTCGACATCGTCGAGGTACGCCACGGCCACGGCACGTTCGTCGGCCGCATGTCCCTCAACGCCCTTGTGGAGAGCCTGACGTTCCGCGGCCTGCTCAGCGGCGAGGACGACCACCACGTGCTGGCCCAGGTCGTCGACATCCGCCAGACGCTGGAGCAGGGCCTGGCCGCCACCGTCATCGACGCCCTGGACGAGCAGCACCGCTCGGAGCTGTCCGCGCTCGCCGACGAGATGCACAGCCGCGCCGCCCGCGGCGAGGACTTCCTCGACGTCGACCGCGCGTTCCACCTGAAGCTGATGGAACCCCTCGGCAACGACCTGCTGGTCCAGCTCACCGAGGCGTTCTGGCAGGTGCAGGCCATCGTCGCGCCCACGCTGCAGACCGAGCCGGAGGACCGGGTCATCACCGCCCAGCGGCACCAGGCCATCGTCGCCGCCCTCACCGCCGCCGACGCGGCGGCGCTGCGCTCGGCCGTCGCCGAGCACTACGCGCCCATCCGGTCGAGCATCGCCCGCGCCGCGCAGACCTGATCCGCCGTACGGAGGGACCGCGGCGAGAGGCCCGGGCAGGACCGCTGGCGACCACCCGGGCCGGACGGGAGACGTCGACCGGAACCGATCCTTGACGGGCGAGGGGAACCCGCCTAGCGTGCAGACATCGGACATCTGACGTCGGATAGCTCCGATTCCCCTCCCCCGTCCCGGAAGGAACCACGTGTCCCCTCGCCGCGCCATACCGCGCCGCGCGACCGTCCTCGCGGCGGCCGCCCTCACCGTGCTCTCCATACTTCCCGCCACCGCTGCCCAGGCCGCCGCCCCCGCCGGTGTGACAGCCACCGTCGGCGCCGACTGCACCGCCGGCCGGCTGCTGCTCGACCTCGACAACCGCGCCACCACCACGCAGACCTACACCGTCACCTGGCCCGGACGCTCCGGCTCACCGTGGACCCGCACGGTCGCCGCCGGCGGCAACGCCGAGCTGTACTGGACGCTGACCCCCGGCACGTCGTACACGCTGCGCACGACGACCCCGACCGGCCTGGACGAGACCACCAGCGGCATCTTCCACTGCGGCACCGGCATGTCCGCGCTGGCCGGCTTCGACTGCACGAACGGCCGCCTCCAGCTCGCCTTGGAGAACCGCACCGCGGCGGCCCGCGACTTCACCGTCACCTGGGCCGGACGCACCGGCTCGCCGTGGACCCGCACCATCGCCGCCGGCGGCAACCACCTGCACTACTGGACCGTCGGCGCCGGCACCCCGTACACGCTGCGGGTCACCGCGCCGGGCTTCGACACCACGCTGCGCGGCACCACCTCCTGCGACCTCGCCGCCGGCAACCCGCAGCTCGCCACCACCACGCTGCTGACCACGCAGACCGTGATCCGCGACCTCAACGGCGCGAACGGCCGCTACGACGGCACCGTCGCCTCGGTCCGCATCCCCGGCCTGGCCGTGAGCAACAACGGCACCGTCATCGCCGTGGCCGACGCCCGGGTCGACGGCTCGTACGACCTCGGCGGCGGCACCAACAACATCCAGATCGTGATGATCCGCAGCACCGACGGCGGACGCACCTTCGAGCAGCCCCGCGTCATCCACGCCCCGCCCACCACCAGCGAGGGCGTCGGCGACCCCAGCCTGCTCGTCGACCGCGCCACCGGCGTCGTCTACTGCTTCTTCACCTACTCCCCCCGGCCCGGCATCAGCTTCTGGTCCGGCGGCTCCGGCCTGAACACCGCCGACGACCCGAACAGCATGCACCTGCGCTACATCACCAGCCGGGACGACGGCGCCACCTGGAGCGCGCCGGTCGAGCTGAACCCGGCCGTCAAGGACCCCACCTGGCGGCAGGTGTTCTTCTCCTCCGGCCACGGCATCCAGACCAGCACCGGTCGCCTGATCCAGCCGATCGCCTACCGGGACTCCGCGGGCACCAGCCACGCCGCGAACATCTACAGCGACGACAACGGCGCGACCTGGCGCCGCGGCGGATCCGCCGGCGGGAACATCAACGAGAGCAAGGCGATCGAGCGCGGCACCGGCGCGGTGGTGCAGAACATGCGGCACAACTCCACCCGCAGCCGCTTCTACGCCACCTCCACCGACGGCGCGGCGACGTTCGGTACGGCGACGGCGAGCGCCCTGCTGCCCGACCCGCTCTGCAACGCCGACGAGATGTCCTACCTGCGCCCGGCCGAGGTCGGTGCGAACCGCGCCCCGGTACGCACCCGCACGGCGCTGTTCAGCAACAACGCGCACCCGACCGCACGCAACGACCTCACCGTGCGGCTGTCCACCGACGACGGCGCGACCTGGCCGGCACGGGCGCTGGTCAAGCCCGGCGGCGCCGGTTACTCGACGATGGCGGTCCTGGCCGACGGTACGGTCGGCAACCTGTACGAGGTGGGAAACACCGGCGGCATCTACTTCGCCCGGTTCAGCCTCGACTGGGTGAAGGGCGCCTGACCGCCGTGTCCCGTCCGGACGACGGCGTCCGGGCGGGACACGGTCAGCGCTGCCAGCGGACCACGCCACCGACCACGGTGAGCGCCACGGTCAGGTCCCGCAACCGCGCCGGTTCGACCCGGTACGGGTCGGTGGGCAGCACGATGAAGTCGGCGAGCATGCCGGGGCGCAGCCGGCCCTTCAGGTGCTCCTCGTAGGAGGCGTACGCGCCGGCCTCGGTGAAGCAGCGCAACGCCGCGTCCAGGTCGAGCCGCTCGTGCGGGTCGACGCCGCCGGGCGGGGTGCCGCCGGGCTGCTGCCGGGTCACCGCGGCGTGGATGCCGAAGAACGGGTCCGGGTCCTCCACCGGGGCGTCCGACCCGAACGCCACTGTGGCCCCGGCGTCGCGCAGGCTGCGCCAGGCGTACGAGGCCAGGCCCCGGCCGGCGAGCATCCGGGTGGTGAGCGGGATGTCGCTGGTGCAGTGCGTGGGCTGCATCGAGGCGATCACGCCGTGGCGGGCGAGCAGCGGCACGTCGTCCGGCAGCAGGTGCTGGGTGTGCTCGATCCGGTGCCGCAGCCGCGCCACCGGGCCCGGGCCGGCCGACTCGCGCCAGCGCGCGTACGCCCGCAGCACCATCCGGTTCGCCGCGTCGCCGATGGCGTGCGCCGCCACCGCGATCCCGGCCCCGGCGGCGGTCGCCACCAGGCGCTCGAACTCCTCGGCCGGGGTGACCGCGATGCCGTGGTTGCCGGGCTCGCCGTCGTAGGGCTCGGTCATCAGGCAGGTGTGCGAGCCGAGCGCGCCGTCGGTGAAGATCTTCACCGGGCCGGTGCTCAGCCAGCGGTCCCCGTCGCCGGTGGCCCAGCCGGCGTCGATCGCCTCGTCCAGGGCGGTGGCGGGGATCGTCTTGTGCACCCGCAGCGGCAGCTCACCCCGGGCGTACAGCGTCTCGTAGGCGGCGCGGGCGTCCTGCCCGTCGAGATCGTGGATGCCGGTCAGGCCGGCGGCGAGCAGCCGGGGCAGGTGGGCGCGGAGCTGCGCCACCAGGTCACCGGCGTGCGGGGAACGCACCACCGCGTACGCCGCGTCGGCCGCCGCCTCGCGCAGGATGCCGGTCGGCTCGCCGTGCTCGTCCCGCGCGATCTGCCCGCCGGGCGGGTCGGGGGTGGCGGCGTCGATGCCGAGGCGCGCCAGGGCGGCGGTGTTCACCCAGATGGTGTGGCCGTCGATGCTCGGCAGGGCCGCCGGCCGGTCCGGGCAGACCCGGTCCAGGTCGGTGCGGGCCGGCTGCACCGGCCGGGTCCATCTGTTGCTGTCCCACCCGCCGCCGAGCAGCCAGGCGTCCGGCGGCAGCGTGGCGGCGTGTCCCGCGATCCGGGTCAGCGCCTCGTCGAGGCTCGCCGTGCCGCGCAGGTCCACCTGGTCCAGCCCGCGCACGTAGGACGCCGCGTGGATGTGGCTGTCGATCAGCCCGGGCAGCACGGCCATCCCGCCGAGGTCGACCCGCCGTGCGCCGCCGCCGGCCCGGTCCCGGCAGTCGGCGAGGTCACCGACGGCGACGATCCGCTCGCCGCGGACCAGCATCGCCTCGGCGTACGGGCGGTCCGGGTCGAGGGTGTGGATGCGGGCGTTCTCGTAGACCGTGCCGCTCATGGGCTCCCCTGCCTCGGCGCTCGTACGGAGTGTCAGGACGGGCGGACCGGCGCCGTCTGCGCCGGCTCACCGGCCCGGTCCGCGCGGATCCGGTCGATGTGGTCGGCCAGCTCGTCGGTGATCAGCAGGTCCCGCCGGATGTCGTCGTGCGGGTACGCGGTCCGCCCGACCATGTGCGCCGCGACCGGGGCGGTGGCGAGCTGGAACAGGCCGACCAGCACCAGCGTGGTGATGTCCACCCCGGTACGCAGCCGCAGCGCGCAGCCGAGCAGCACCAGCAGCAGCCCGAGCACCTGCGGCTTGGCCGCCGCGTGCATCCGCGACAGCACGTCCGGGAAGCGGACCAGCGCGATGCCCGCGGCGAGGCAGAGCAGCGCGCCGGCGATCAGGCAGACGCCGGCGACGATGTCCAGGATCGCGTCGGCGGTCACTTCGGGCTTCTCCGGGACGCGAACCGGGCGACGCTCACCGAGCCGACGAAACCGACGAGGGCGAGGACGACGAGGACCGGCAGCGCGGTGGCGTCCCGGCTGTAGGCGGCCTCGGTGGCGATGGCCGCGACCGCGACGGCGAGCAGCACGTCGGTGGCGACGGCCCGGTCGAGGATGGACGGCCCGCGGATGATGCGGACGAGGGTGAGTCCACCGGCCGCGACGAGCAGCGCGGTGACGATCACGGCGACGACGGTCACGTCGGTGCTCCTTCCAGTTCGACCGAACCGGCGGGTTCGGCCTCGTCGTGGCGGATCCGGTCGCGCTCCTCGGCCGAGCCGACGGCGGCGACGATGCGCGCCTCCAGCTCCAGCACGCTGCGCCGGAACCGTTCCACCTCGTCGGGGCTCCGGATCCCGATGACGTGCACGTAGAGCGTCCCGGTACTCCGGTCGGCCTCCAGGATGAGACTGCCCGGCACCAGCGAGAGCGCCTCGGCGTTCAGGGTCAGGTTGAGGTCGGTGTTCACCCGCAGGCGCACCGCGATGATCGCCGAGTGCGGGTGCCCGGGCCGGACGGCGAGCCAGGCCACCTGGGCGGACGCGACCACCAGGTCGTACAGGAAGCGGATCACGAACCGCAGCAGCGGTACCGGCCGGATCCGGCCGGCGAACGTGACAGGGGGAAGCGGGAAGACCACCAGCAGCACTGCCGCGACCACGAGTCCGCTGATCACGTTGGCCCAGCTGAAGGTGCCCCACAACAGCACCCAGACGGTGACCAGGCCGGTCACCGCGATGGCCCGGTTGCGCCAGCGGTCACGGCGGGTCAGCGGCGCTTTCGGCTGACTGGTCACGGCGGTCCCTCCGGGAACACGGCCTCGACGTACGGGGCACGGCGCAACAGGTCGTCGGCGGCGTCGGTGCTGATGTCGAACAGCGGTCCGGCCACCACCGTCAACGCCAGGCCGAGCACCACGAGGGCGGCGGTGGACACGGTCATCAGCCGGGGCAGCACCGCTCCGGCCGGCGACGGGCCGTCGTGCGGCTGCTCGGCGCCGTCGGTGCGGGCCGCCTGCTCGGCGTCACCGGACTCCGGCATGTCCGCGTGCGGCGCCCGCCAGAAGGCGAGGTTCCACACCCGGGCGATGGCGTAGAGCGTGAGCAGGCTGGTGAGCAGTCCCCCGGCGACCAGCGACCAGGCCAGGAACCCGCCGTCGTCGACGCCGGCCTGCACCAGGCCGAGCTTGCCGAGGAACCCGGAGAACGGTGGTATGCCGGCCAGGTTCAGCGCGGGCACGAAGAACAGCACCGCCAGCAGTGGTGACAGCCGGGCCAGGCCGCCGAGGCGGTCCAGCGCGGTGCTGCCACCGCGTCGTTCGACCAGGCCGGCGGCGAGGAACAGGGTGGTCTGGATGGTGATGTGGTGCACCACGTAGAAGATCGCCGCGGACAGGCCGAGCGGGGTGGTCAGGCCGACCCCGAACAGCATGTATCCGATGTGGCTGACCAGCGTGAACGACAGCAGCCGTTTGATGTCCGACTGCGCGACCGCACCGAGGATGCCCACCACCATGGTCAGCGCCGCTATCACCATGAGCAGGTCGGCGGTGCGGCCGCCGGGGAACAGCAGCGTCTCGGTGCGGATGATCGCGTACACGCCGACCTTGGTGAGCAGGCCGGCGAAGACCGCCGTGACCGGCGCGGGCGCGGTCGGGTAGCTGTCCGGCAACCACGCCGACAGCGGGAACACCGCCGCCTTGATGCCGAAGGCGAGCAGCAGCATGCCCTGCAGCACCAGGCGGATGTCGTCGGGCAGCGCGTCCAGGCGGTCGGCGAGCTGCGCCAGGTTCAGCGTGCCGGTGGCGGAGTAGACCAGGCCGATCGCCACCAGGAAGATCAGCGAGGAGAGCAGGCTGACCACCACGTACGTGGTGCCGGCCCGGATCCGCGTCTCGGTGCTGCCCAGCGTCAGCAGCACGTAGCTGGCGACCAGCAGGATCTCGAAGCCGACGTAGAGGTTGAACAGGTCGCCGGAGAGGAAGGCGTTGCACACGCCGGCGGTCAGCACCAGGTAGGTCGGGTGGTAGACCGACAGCGGTGTCTCCTCGTTGCCGTCGGCCATGCCCTGCCCGATGGAGTAGACGAGCACGCACAGGGTGACCGAGGCGGACACCACGAGCATCAGCGCGGCGAGCTGGTCGGCGACGAGCACGATGCCCATCGGCGCCACCCAGCCGCCCACCTCCACCACGAGCGGGCCGTCCAGCGAGGAGCGGACCAGGAGCATCGCGGCCACCGCGACGGTGGCGGTGAGCACGATGATGCTGACCCACCGCTGGGCGCGGGCCCGGCGGGCGAGCAGCAGGGTGAGGGCGGCGCCGAGCAGCGGCATCACCACCGGCAGCGGTACGAGCCAGGTCATCGGACGGCCTCCGCCTCGCCGGCGACGAGCACCCGGGCCTCGGGGCTGCCGTCGGCGGCGTCGACGGTGTCCGAGTCCGAGGTGCCCGGGCCCTCGTCCCGGTCGGCCAGCTCCATGATCCGGCGGTCCTCGACGTCGTCCTGCACCTCGTCGTGCCCGTTGAGGTGCCAGCTCCGGTAGGCCAGCGCGAGCAGGAACGCGGTCATGCCGAGCGTGATCACGATCGCGGTCAGCACCATCGCCTGGGGCAGCGGGTCGGACATGTCCTCCTGGGCGGTGGTGCCGACGATCGGCGGGCCGCCGGCCCGGCCGCCGGTGAGCAGCAGCAGGTTGGCGCCGTTGCCGAGCAGGATGACCCCCATCAGGACGCGGGTGAGGCTGCGTTCCAGCAGCAGGGTGACGCCGGTGGCGAACAGGACGCCGATGACCACGACGTAGACCAGGTTGGGGATGTTCGGGCTCATACCAGCTCCTCTTCCCGTACGCCGGCCGGTTCGGTCTCCTGTTCGTCGACCTCCTCCTGGCGGTCCATCTCGGCGCCCAGGCTGCGCAGGATGTCCAGGACGAGGCCGACCACGATGAGGTAGACGCCGACGTCGAAGAAGACCGACGTCACGAAGTGCACGTGGCCCAGCAGCGGCAGGTGGAAGTCGAGTGTCGCGCTCTGCAGGAACTCGCCGCCCAGCAGCATCGCGGCCACGCCGGTGCCGACCGCGACGAACAGCCCCGCGCCGAGCACCAGGCCCGCGTCCACGGGCGCGGCGCCGTTGAGTTCGGTACGCCCGCCCGCCAGGTACCGCACGGCGAGCCCCAGCCCGGCGACCAGTCCGGCGGCGAACCCGCCACCGGGGGCGTTGTGGCCGGAGAAGAGCAGGTAGATCGAGAACAGCAGGATGGCGTGGAACAGCAGTCGGGTGACCACCTGGAGGATGACCGACTGCTGGCGGGAGGTCGCGCCGCTGGTCAGCCAGCGCGGGCGCGACGACTGCTGCCGGCCGGCGCCGGGGATGCCGCTGCGCAGGTCCAGCGCGCGGGAGCGGCGGAAGATCAGGCTGGCCACGCCGGTGGCGGCCACCACCAGCACGGCGATCTCGCCCATCGTGTCCCAGGCCCGGATGTCGACGAGCGTCACGTTCACCACGTTCTTGCCGCCGCCGTAGGACACGGCCTCGTCCGGGAAGCCGACCGAGACCGGCGTTGCGGTTCGGCTGCCCGCCGCCACGTACGCCATCCCGGCGGTGACCACGCCGACGGCGACGCCGAGCGCGACCCGGAACCGCCGGGTGGCGCGGATCGGGCGGGCCGAGAACCGGCGCGGCAGGCGGCGCAGCACCAGCACGAACATCACGATCGTGACGGTCTCCACCAGGAACTGGGTGAGCGCGAGGTCGGGCGCGCCGTGCAGGATGAACATCAGCGCCGTGCCGTAGCCGGTCACGCCGACCAGGATCATCGCGGTCAGCCGGCGGCGGGCGCGCGCGGCCACCAGCGCCGCGACCACGATGACCGCGCCGGCGACGGCCTGCAACGGGGTGTCCCAGAGCTGGAACCGGCTGGCCCACGGCGCGCCGGCGAGTACCGCGCCGCCGGGCAGCACGACCAGCACCAGCAGGATGACGCCGAGGTAGAAGGGCAGCGAGCCGCGCTGGGTGGCGCCGGTCAGCTCCACCGCCGCGCGGTCGACCGCGCCGGCCAGCCGGTCGTAGCCGGTGGCGCCGTCGAACGGCAGCCGCGGCAGGTAGGGCCGGCGCCGGTGCAGCAGCAGGAACAGCCCGAGACCGGCGGTCACCGCCAGCGCCGACAGGCCCAGCGCCGGGGTCAGGCCGTGCCAGAGGGCCAGGTGGTAGCCCGGATCGGCGGTCGGGAACTGATCGGCGTACGGGGCCAGCACCCGGTCCACCGCCGGGGCGAGGACGCCGACCGCGAGGCCGGCGAGGGCGAGCACCGCCGCCGGGCCGATGAACGCCGGCTCGATCCGGTGCGGCCGGGTCTCCGCGACGCCGGGCTTGGCGGCGAACGCGCCCCACAGGAACCGCGCGGTGTACGCGACGGTCAGCGCCGAGCCGGCCACCACTCCGGCGAGCACGGCCAGTTCGGTGGTGCCGCCGTGCAGGAACGCCTCGAGCGCTGCCTCCTTGGCCACGAAGCCGATCAGCGGCGGCAGGCCCGCCATCGAGGCGGCCGCGAGTCCGGCGACCGCCGCCAGCACCGGCGCGCGCCGGCCCAGCCCGCTGAGCTCCCGCAGGTCGCGGGTGCCGGTGACGTGGTCGACGACGCCGACGACGAGGAACAGTGTGGCTTTGAACAGGGCGTGCGCCAGCAGCATCGCGGCGCCCGCCAGCGCGGTGTCCCGGGTGCCCGCGCCGAGGATCACCATGAGCAGGCCGAGCTGGCTCACCGTGCCGTACGCCAGCAGCAGCTTCAGGTCGACCTGCCGCAGCGCCGTCCAGCCGCCGAGGAACAGCGTGATCAGGCCACCGGCCAGCAGGACGCCGCGCCACACGGTGGTCTGCCCCACGGCGGGGCCCATGAGCGCGGCCAGGAAGACGCCCGCTTTGACCATCGCGGCGGCGTGCAGGTACGCGCTAACCGGCGTGGGCGCGGCCATCGCGCGCGGCAGCCAGAAGCTGAACGGGAAGATCGCCGACTTGCTGGTCACGCCGAGCAGGACGAGCACCAGCGCGACGGTGAGGTAGCCGCCCTCGGGCAGGTTCCCGGCGATCTCCGACCACCGGTACGAGCCGGCGTGCTGGCCGAGCATCACGAACCCGGCGAGCATCGCCAGGCCGCCCAGCGTGGTCACCAGCAGCGCCTGCATCGCCGCGCGGCGGCTGGCCCGCTTGGTCGGGTCGCTGCCGATCAGCAGGTAGGAGAAGACGGTGGTGAGTTCCCAGAACACGTAGAGCAGCAGCAGGTCGTCGGAGACGACCAGGCCGAGCATCGCGCCGGCGAACGCGACGAACACCGCGGCGAACCGGCCGAGGCCGGGATCGTCGGAGCGGAAGTAGCGCGCACTGTAGACGAGTACGAGGGCGCCGACCCCACCGACGAGCAGCACCAGCAGCCAGGACAGCGTGCCCATGCGCAGCGCGAGTTCCAGACCGAGCTGCGGCACCCAGGTGACGGTCTCGACGACGGGCCGGCCCGCGCGGACCGGTTCGGTACGGGTCACCGCCCAGATCAGCGCCGCCGCCGGGACGGTCGCCAGCAGATAGAGAGCCCGCCGACCGAGGAGACGTACCAGCACGGGGGCGGTCACGGCTGCGAACGCATGGACCGCCACCAGAACCAGCACACACACTCCTCAAGATCGACCTGCGGTACGTCAACCCTAACCGGCGATTCGGCGAGGCGGTATGTCGAGAGAATCACGCGAACGTGTCGTGTCGGCTCCGCTCTGTTTCGGGTAAGGAGTGAGGTTTGCTTTGCCCGGTACACCGGTCGGCGTCCGGCGGTCCCCCGATAGGGTTGTCGGCGTGCTGGCGATGCGAGCCGCCCTGGCGGGCACCACCGGGAACGCGATGCTGATGGGCCTCGCCGAGGTCAGCACGCCGGTCGGCTGGGTGCTGCTGCCGGGTCTGCTCGGCGTCTCCGCCCGGCCCCGGGTCGCGGCGCTGGTGTCGGCGTGGGCGGGCGTGCTGGTCGCGCTGTCCGTCGTCGTACCGGTGGTCCCCGGCCACCGCAGTGATCCGCAGGCGCTGCTCGCCTCGGCGGCCGGCCTGGCCGTGGTGCCGGTCCTGGCCTGGGCGCGCCGCCGGACGCGGACCGCGACGGTGACGCGTGCCGCCGCGCCGCCGGACGTCGCGGTGTTCACAGTGCCCGCCGGGCCGGGAAGCGCCGCGCTGGCGATCTGCGGCACCGCCGGCGAGATCGGCGCCGCCGTACCGGTCCGCGGTGGCGGGCTGCGCGTCCTGCTCGGCACCGTCACCGGCGCCGTGCTGGACACCCCCGCCGGGCGCCGGGCGATCGAGCAGGCGTTCCACCGGGCCGCCGACGGGCCGCGGCGCACCGTGCCGCACCTGGCCGGCGCGCTCGAGAAGGTGGTCCGCGACCTCGCCGCGGCGGGGCACCTGCGCGCCACGATCGTGGACGTGGACCGCGCCGGATCGGTCCGCGCGGTGCGCTGCGGGTCACCGGATCTCGTCGTCGCCGCCGGGGACCGCGTCGACCTCGCAGGGGTGGCGGCCGGGCCGGCGATCGGGTCCACCGAGCCGGGCGAGCACGCCGTACCCGGCCCGGTCACCGGCCGCCGGATCGCCGTCGTCGGCACCGGCTTCACCGACGCGCACGGCGAGCGCTGGCTGCGCGTACTCGATCAGGTGGCCGCCGGGGACGACCCGGCGCGGGCGGCGGAGCTGCTGACCCGCGGGCCCCGGGGCGGGCGGCGCACCGGCCC
>NZ_JBMVFV010000026.1:0-68737 GCF_049538395.1 Micromonospora sp. AB353
CGGCGCACCGGGCGGCGGCCCGGCCGCCCCGGACACGACCGCGACGTCCCGCCACATCGTCCCGGTCGGTTCGGCGTGCGCGCCGACCTCCTGCAACGCCTCGACCGCGTACGAGAGCGGAAGAGCGTCGCTGATCGCCTGGAGCCAGCCGGCCATCTGGTCGCGCGGCACGAACAGGCCGCACAGCAGCAGTTGCGGCGCCACCACGACCGGCATGAACTGGACCGCCTGGAACTCGGTGCGGGCGAACGCCGAGCAGAACAACCCGAGCGCCACCGCGAGCACCGCGTTCACCCCGGCGATCAGCACGACCAGCCACGCGCTGCCCGCGGTCTCCAGCCCGAACACCCGGTACGCGACGAGCGAGGCGACAGTGGACTGGAGCACCCCGGCCAGGCCGAACGCGATGCCGTACCCGAACAGCAGGTCGAGCTTGCCCAGCGGCGTGGTGAGCAGTCGCTCCAGCGTTCCCGTGGTGCGCTCGCGGAGCATGGCGATGCTGGTCACGAGGAACATGATGATGAACGGGAAGAAGCCCAGCATGATCAGGGCCACCCGGTCGAACGTACTGGGCCCGCCGGGCGGGGCGGGCTGGTCGACGTACATGTAGTAGACGAGCGTGAGCAGCACCGACGGCACCACGACGAGCAGCGCCACGGTCCGCCGGTCGTGCCGGAGCTGGCGCAGGATGCGCCCGGTGGTGGCGGCCAGGATCCGTCCGTTCATCGCGCCTCTCCCTCGGCGTCGCGGATCAGGCGCAGGAACGCCTCTTCCAGGTCGTCGGTGCCGGTGGCGGCGCGGACCGCGGCCGGGGTGTCGTCGGCGACCAGCCGGCCCTCGCGGATCAGCAGCAGCCGGTCGCAGCGGGCGGCCTCGTCCATCACGTGGCTGGACACCAGCAGCGTGGTGCCGTTCGCGGCCATCGCGTGGAACCGGGCCCACAGGTCGGCCCGCAGCACCGGATCCTGGCCGACAGTGGGTTCGTCGAGGACGACGAGTTCCGGTTCGCCGACGAGCGCGCAGGCGAGCGAGGCGCGGCTGCGCTGACCGCCGGAGAGCGTGCCGACGAGCTGGTCGGCCGCCTCGGCGAGGCCGACGTCGGCCACCGCGCGGTCGGCCTCGGCGCGGCCCCGGCCCTGGAGCACCGCGAAGTAGCGGGCGTTCTCCCGCACCGTCAGGTCGGCGTAGACGCTCGGCGCCTGGGTCAGGTAGCCCACCCGGCGGCGCAGGTCGGCCGAGCCGGCCGGGCGGCCGAGCACGTCGACGGTGCCGGAGCCGACCGTCTGCACGCCGACCACCGCGCGCATCAGCGTGGTCTTGCCACTGCCGCTGGGCCCGAGCAGCCCGGTCACCGTGCCCCGGGGCACCGCGCAGCTGATGCCGTGCAGCACCCGCCGCCCGCCCCGGTCGACCACCAGCTCGCGGACCGACACCGCGTCGTCCATGCTCGCCTCCATCAATTCATCACCCGTTGAACTCAACGGTAGGTGAATTCCGTCGGCAGGGCAATGAGGGACTTGACTTCGAGTGCGCTCGAACTGGAAGCCTGGAGGGCGTGGACATCAGCACGCGGGAGATGAGCCTCACCGTGGGTGAGGCGGCGGAACGGGTCGGCCTGACCACCTACACGCTGCGCTGGTACGAGCAGGAGGGCCTGGTGGGCCGCGTCGGGCGGGACTCGTCCGGCCGCCGGCGCTACACCGAGTCCGACGTCAACTGGCTGTTCCTGCTCACCCGGCTGCGGCGCACCGGGATGCCGGTACGCGACATGCGCCGCTACGCCGAGCTGGCCCGGCACGGGGACAGCACGCTCGGCGCGCGGCGGGCGCTGTTCGAGACGCACCGGGCCCGCGTGCTGGCCCGGATGGCCGAGCTGGAGGAGGACCTGAAGGTCCTCGAACACAAGATCGACGCGTACCGCCGGGCGGAGGAGGAGTCGGGCTGACCGCGCCCGACGGCGGACAGGGAGTCCGGCACCGGAAGATCGGATCTCGGCACCATGACGCCGTGGGTCCAGCTCCGTTGCCCGAAAGCGGGTTCCTCGACGACTGGGCCGCCCGACTCCGGCAGGTCGCGGACCGGCCGGTCGTCGGGATCATGCTGCGCGGCAGCCACGCCCGGCGGGCCGCCACCGAGCACAGCGACGTCGACGTGGACGTGCTCGTCGCCGCCGACGACGGACGCGCCGCCGCCGGAGCCCGGCAGCCCACGTCCCGCCGCGGCACCCCGTACGCGGCCCGGCGGGCGTACCTGGCCGAGTTCGGCGGGCGCCTCGTGCACGTGTCGGTGGCCGCCCGCGACATCCGCTCCTGGGTGCGCCGCCTGGGCCAGCCCGCCGACTGGGCGTTCGGGCTCCCGGTCACCGCGCCCGCCCGGCTGCTCTGGGCCGCACCGGAATGGCGCCGCCGGATCGACCTGCCGGTGCTCTGCCAGCCCGCCGACGAACCGCGCCTGGAGGAGCTGATCGCGACGCTGGGCAAGGTCGCCGCGGCCCGGGAGGCCGACGACCCGGCCGGGGTCCGGCTCGCCGCGGCCGACCTGGCCCGGCTCTGCCCCTCGGTGCTGCGGCCGGCCAACCCGTCGGTACGCGTGGTGTCCCGCCGGGCCGCCCTGACCGCCGCGCTGGACCTGCCGGTCGCGCCGCCCGGCTACCGCGACGACATGCTGCTCTGCCTCGGCTCGCGCCCCGGCGACCCGGCCGAGGTCGGCGCCGCCGCCGGACGGCTGGTCACCGGCATCCTCCCGCTGATCCGCCCGTACGCCGACGAGATCGCCGCCACCCACGGCGCGGACCTGGCCGAGGCGCTCGTCGACGGCCGCGTGGACCGCTACCTCGCCCAGCTGGGCCGGGCGCTGGGGCCGGTGACGCCCGCCTCCCGGGACACGTCGGCGGTCCCCGGGCCGCGTGCGGGAGAATGGTCAACCGTGCCCGCCCCTGACGCGCCGCTGACCGGCGCCCCCACTCCCGGCCCGGCCCGGCCGTCCCGGCTCGACCCGGCCATCGCGGCCAAGCTCCGCCGCACCCCGGACGGCCTGGTCGCCGCCGTGGTCCGCGCCCATGACACGGGCGAGGTGCTGATGGTCGCCTGGATGGACGACGAGGCGCTGCACCGCACGCTCACCACCGGCCGGGCCACCTACTGGTCGCGCAGCCGTGGCGAGTACTGGGTCAAGGGCGCCACCTCCGGCAACCACCAGTACGTGCGCTCGGTGGCGCTCGACTGCGACGGCGACGCGCTGCTGGTCAGCGTGGAGCAGGTCGGCGCGGCCTGCCACACCGGGCAGCGCACCTGCTTCTTCACCGACCTGCCGGTCAGCTCCCCGGAGGTGACCCCGTGACCGACGGCACCGTCAGCCCGGACCGGACCACCTTCGCCGGCCTGGCCGCCCGCTGGCGGGTCGTACCGGTGACCCGGCGGCTGCTCGCCGACGCGGAGACACCGGTCGGGGTCTACCGCAAGCTGGCCGGCGGTCCCGGCACGTTCCTGCTGGAGTCCGCCGAACAGGGCGTCGGCTCGGCCGGCACCGCCTGGTCGCGCTACTCGTTCATCGGCGTCCGCAGCAGCGCCACGCTGACCGAGCGCGACGGCGCGGCGAGCTGGACCGGCACCCCGCCCGCCGGGGTGCCCACCGGCGGCGACCCGGTCACCGTGCTGCGGGAGACCGTCGCCGCGCTCGCCGGGCCGGGCTGGGATCCGGCCGGTGACATGCCGCCGCTGACCGGTGGCCTGGTCGGCTACCTCGCCTACGACCTGGTCCGCCGCTTCGAGCGCCTGCCCGAGCTGACCGAGGACGAGCTGGACGTACCCGAGCTGGGCATGATGCTCGCGACCGACCTGGTGGTCCTCGACCACTACGAGGGCTCGGCGATCCTGGTCGCCAACGCGGTGCTGCCGCCGCTCGACGACCCGGACCGGGCGGAGCTGGTGGAGGCCGCGTACCACCACGCCGTCGGCCGGCTCGACGCGATGACCAGCGCGCTGTCCCGACCGATTCCGCCCATGGTCTCGACAGTGGACCGGCCCGGCGTCGGCGAGGTGGTCAGCCGCACCCCCGAGGGCGGCTACCCGAAGGCGGTGGAGACGGCCAAGGAGGCGATCCGGGCCGGCGAGTGCTTCCAGATCGTGCTCAGCCAGCGCTTCGAGCGCCCCACCGACGCCGACCCCCTCGACGTCTACCGGGTGCTGCGCACCACCAACCCCAGCCCGTACATGTACCTGCTGCGCTTCGACGGCTTCGACATCGTCGGCTCGTCGCCGGAGGCGCACCTCAAGGTCAGCGCCGGCCCGGACGGGCGGCGACGGGCGCTGCTGCACCCGATCGCCGGCACCCGCCCGCGCGGCGGCTCCCCGGACGGCGACGCGAGGCTCGCCGCCGAGCTGCTCGCCGACCCCAAGGAACGCGCCGAGCACGTGATGCTCGTCGACCTGGGCCGCAACGACCTGGGCCGGGTGTGCCGGCCGGGCACCGTCGAGGTGCCCGAGTTCGCCACCATCGAGCGGTACAGCCACGTCATGCACATCGTCTCCACAGTCGTCGGCGAGCTGCGCGACGACCGCACCGCGTTCGACGCGCTGGCCGCGACGTTCCCCGCCGGGACGCTCAGCGGCGCGCCCAAGGTGCGGGCCATGGAGATCATCGAGGAGCTGGAGCCGGTCCGGCGCGGCGTCTACGGCGGCACCGTCGGCTACTTCGCCTTCGGCGGCGACCTGGACATGGCCATCGCGATCCGGACCGCGCTGATCCGTGACGGCCGCGCCTACGTGCAGGCCGGCGCCGGGATCGTGGCCGATTCCGACCCCGCCGCCGAGGACCGGGAGACGCGCAGCAAGGCCGCCGCCGTGCTCGCCGCCATCGCGGCCGCCGAGACGCTGCGGGCCGCCCGGTGAGCGCGCCCGGCACCACCGCGCCGGCGGCCCGCGGGCGGCGCGAACTCGCGTACGCGGTGCTGCTCTGCCTGGCCGGCGCGGGCCTGGCCTGCTGGGCGGTGACCCGGACCTGGGCGGTGGAGGCGACCCCCCGGGGGTCACTGCCGTCCGGGCGGGCCGGGCGCACCGGTACGGAGCTGCTGCCCTGGGTGCTGGCGCTGACCTACGTGGGGCTGGCCGGCGGTGGCGCGGTGCTCGCCACCCGGGGCCGGCTGCGCCGGCTGCTGGGTGTGCTGCTGGCCGGCGTCGGGCTGGCGGTGGCCGTCGGCGGCGGGATCGGCCTGACCGAGGCGGGGGTGAGCCGGCAGTGGCCGGCGCTGGTGCTCGCCGGTGGCCTGGCCCTGGCGGCCGGTGGCGCGTTCACCGCCCTGCGCGGGGACGGCTGGCCGGCGATGGGCGCCCGGTACGAGCGGCGGTCCGCTCCGGCGGACGAGCCCGGCCGGCCGGCGGTCGAACGTGGCACCCGGGACGCGTGGGACGCGCTGGACCGGGGCGAGGACCCGACGGTCAGCTGACCGGCTGCGCCTCGCGGGCGTCGCGCCGCTGCCGGGCCGCGGCCCGCGCGGCGGCCAGCTCGGCCACCAGCCGCTCCAGCTCACGGCGCTGGGCGGCGCGGGCCCGGTCGGCGCAGACGGCCTCCCAGGCGTTGCCGCGGGCGGTACGCGCCCGGCCGTCGCCGGCCACCGCGCGTTCGAGCGTGTCCACCACGCCGACGGCGAGGGAGGCGACGGTACGGGAGATGGTGGTCAAGCCGATGGTCTGGGTCGGCCCGTTGGCGCTCATGGTCACCCCATACGAGATCGTTGGCGACGGTCGGCAGCCGCCGGCGTCGAGTGTGCCCGACGACGATGCTTCCGGGCGGACGTTTCGCCGCCGTGAAGCACAGGTCAACGCTGTCGCACCGGGGACGACCTGGGCAGGGCCGGAGGTCCTTGAGCTTGGTCACAGCCCATCGCCGGGACCCGTCCTGCGGGCCCGGAACGATCGTGGTGAGATAGGGGATGGGTGACGGTCGATGCCAGCGGTGGCGCTGCGTGACATGGCGTTCACCGGAAGTCGGCCATCATGCCACAGCCCATGTCGTGAGGTGCGCCATACCCCCCGGCACTCGTCGCCAGGTGGCGCCCCCTAGCATCGGCCCATGACGCCCGGAGAGGGGAGTCCGTTGGTGACTGCTGAGCATGCGCACGCGGAGGGGGACGACGCCGGAGCGGCGCCGTCCGCAGGGGTGCTCGACGAGATCCTGGCCGGCGTGCGGGAGGACGTCGCCCGGCGCCAGGAGCAGGTTCCGCTGGAGCGGATCCGTGAGCTGGCCGCCGCCGCGCCGCCACCGCTGGACGCGTACGCGGCCCTGCGCCGCCCCGGCGTCGCGGTGATCGCCGAGGTGAAGCGCTCGTCGCCGTCCAAGGGGCGGCTGGCCGAGATCGCCGACCCGGCCGACCTGGCCGGTGACTACGCGGCCGGTGGCGCGCGGGCGATCAGCGTGCTCACCGAGGGCCGCTGGTTCGGCGGGTCGCTCGACGACCTGGCCGCCGTGCGGGCCGCGGTGAACGTGCCGGTGCTGCGCAAGGACTTCGTGGTCTCCAGCTACCAGGTGCACGAGGCCCGGGCGCACGGCGCCGACCTGGTGCTGCTGATCGTCGCCGCGCTGGAGCAGAACGCGCTGGTCGGGCTGCTGGAGCGGATCGAGTCGCTCGGCATGACCGCGCTGGTCGAGGTGCACACCGAGGAGGAGGCGGACCGCGCCCTGGAGGCCGGCGCGCAGGTCATCGGCGTGAACGCCCGCGACCTGCGTACCCTGGAGGTGGACCGCTCGGTGTTCGAGCGGATCGCGCCCGGCCTGCCCAGCAGCGTCGTCAAGATCGCCGAGTCCGGGGTGCGCGGTCCGCACGACCTGATCCGGTACGCCTCCGCCGGCGCCGACGCCGTGCTGGTGGGCGAGGGCCTGGTCACCCAGAAGAGCCCGCGCGAAGCGGTGGCCGAGCTGGTCAACGCCGGTAACCACCCGGCCACGCCCCGCCCGGTGCGCTGAGCCGCCGGGCACCCGACCCGAGAGGACGCCCGCGATGAGCGCCGCACCCGCAACCGGCCCGGTCCCCGACTCCGCCGGTCACTTCGGCCGGTTCGGCGGCCGGTTCGTCCCCGAGGCGCTCGTCGCCGCGCTCGACGAGCTGGACGCGGCGTACCGGAAGGCGATGGGCGACGAGGACTTCCTCGCCGAGTTCGACGCGCTGCTGCGCGACTACGCCGGCACGCCCTCGCTGCTCTACGAGGCCCGGCGGTTCTCCGCGCAGATCGGCGCGCGGGTCCTGCTCAAGCGCGAGGATCTCAACCACACCGGCGCGCACAAGGTCCGCAACGTGCTGGGCCAGGCGCTGCTCACCAAGCGGATGGGCAAGCGGCGGGTCATCGCGGAGACCGGTGCCGGCCAGCACGGCGTCGCCACCGCCACCGCCGCCGCCCTGTTCGACCTGGAATGCGTCGTCTACATGGGCCAGGTGGACACCGAGCGGCAGGCGCTCAACGTGGCCCGGATGCGGATGCTCGGCGCCACAGTCGTCCCGGTGACCACCGGCTCGCGCACGCTCAAGGACGCGATGAACGAGGCGATGCGGGACTGGGTCGCCAACGTCGAGGACACCCACTACCTGATCGGCACCGCCGCCGGGCCGCACCCGTTCCCGGAGATGGTCCGCGACTTCGTGCGCGGCATCGGCGAGGAGGCCCGCCGGCAGTGCCTGGACCTGACCGGCGCGCTGCCGGACGCGGTCGCGGCCTGCGTCGGCGGCGGCTCCAACGCGCTGGGCATCTTCCACGCGTTCGTGCCGGACGCCGGGGTCCGGCTCTACGGCTTCGAGGCCGGCGGCGAGGGCGTCGACACCGGGCGGCACGCCGCCAGCATCACCGGCGGCTCGTCCGGCGTGCTGCACGGCACCCGCACGTACGTCCTCCAGGACGCCGACGGGCAGACCATCGAGTCGCACTCGATCTCGGCCGGCCTGGACTACCCGGGCGTCGGCCCGGAGCACGCCTGGCTGCACGACACCGGCCGGGCTACCTACCTCCCCGTCACCGACGCCGACGCGATGGCCGCGTTCGAGCTGCTCTGCCGCACCGAGGGGATCATCCCGGCGATCGAGAGTGCGCACGCGCTCGCCGGTGCCCGCGCCATCGCGCCCCGGCTCGCCGAGGAACTGGGCCGGGAGCCGGTGATCGTGGTCAACCTGTCCGGGCGGGGCGACAAGGACGTGCACACCGCCGGCGCGTACTTCGGCATCCTCGACAAGGAGTGACAGCGTGAGCCGCATCGGGGTCGCCTTCGACAAGGCGCGGGCGGACGGGCGGGCGGTGCTGGTCGGCTGCATGCCGGCGGGCTTCCCGACCGTCGAGGGCAGCATCGCGGCCATGACGGCCATGGTCGAGGCGGGCGTGGACGTCATCGAGGTGGAGATCCCGTACTCCGACCCGGTGATGGACGGCCCGGTCATCCAGAAGGCGAGCGACATCGCGCTCGCCGGCGGGGTCCGCGTCGCGGACGCGCTGCGCGTGGTCGAGGCGGTCGCCGCGACCGGGGCGAGCGTGGTCACCATGACCTACTGGAACCCGATCGAGCAGTACGGCGTGGACGCGTTCGCCCGCGACATGGCCGCCGCCGGCGGTACCGGCCTGATCACGCCGGACCTGATCCCGGACGAGGCCGCCGAGTGGCTGGCCGCCTCCGACGCGCACGGCCTGGACCGCACGTTCCTGGTCTCGCCGTCGTCGACCGACGCGCGGCTGCGGATGACTGTCGAGCACTGCCGCGGCTTCGTCTACGCCACCGCGATCATGGGCGTCACCGGCGCCCGCGCGCAGACCTCCGAGGCGGCGCCGATCCTGGTCTCCCGGCTACGGGAGGTCACCGACATCCCGGTCGGCGTCGGGCTGGGCGTGGGCACCGGCGCGCAGGCCGCCACCGTCGCCGAGTACGCCGACGCGGTGATCGTGGGCAGCGCGCTGGTCCGCTGCGTGCTGGACGCCCCGGACCAGGCCGCCGGCCTGACCGCCCTGCGCAAGCTCAGCGCGGAGCTGGCCGACGGAGTCCGCAACCCCGCCCGCTGACGCCCGGGGTCCGCTCCGTCGCCACCCGCTTGATCGACTCCATTTCGCCGGGCTGGCGTGGTCCAGGACGCCGGGACACCGCCACTTCGCCGATCTGGTGTCGATCATGCGCGAGCGCGACCCGGCCGCCCGAGATCTTGGTACGAAACGGCCCTCATAGGGGCCGAAACGTACCAAGATCTTCAAGGTGTCCCGCGTGAGTGGGAGGGTGGTCAGCGGCTGCTGTCCGCACCACCCGCTTGATCGACTCCATTTCGCCGAGCTGGCGTGGTCCAGGACGCCGGGACACCGCCACCTCGCCGAACTGGTGTCGATCAAGCGAGCGAGCGGGCGGGCGGTCAGCGGCTACTGCTGTCGGCTTGCTCGGAGGCGCGCTGGCCGGGCGGGGCGGGCTGCCCGTCGCCGGGCTGTCCGTCGCCGGGTGGCGTGAGCGCGTCGGCGGTGGTCGTGTGCCGCAGCACGCCGGCGCGGCCGGCGAGCGCGTCCGCGATCGCCGCGCGCGTCGTGGGGGTCAGCACGTCGGGCAGCTCTTGCGGCGGCCACCACCGAGGCAGGCACCCGGTCGCCGGTTCGCCCGCCGGTCCGGCGTCGGCCGGTCCGGCGCGGAACACGTGCACCAGCACGTCCGGCCGCCCGCCGCAGCGCCCGGCCGGCGGCGCGGGCACCTGGGGGTCGGTGACCCGGTAGAGGCCGACCAGGTCGGCCGGCGCCACCGCCCAGCCGGTCTCGGCGCGGACCGCCCGGACGACGGCGTCCGCCGGGCTCTCGTCGTGACGCAGCCGCCCGCCCGGCAGGCCCCAGCGCCGGGCCCCCTCGGACCGGCGGCAGAGCAGCAGCCGGCCGGATGCGTCGGTGACGACAGCGGCGACCGCCCAGGTGAGCGGGCTCATGGACAAACAGCCTACGACCGTGCAAACCAGAAGTCATCCGACCCGTGCGGCAGGCGGCCCGGGGTGCCGCACACACAGTCCGCACCGGTACCGTGTGCACCCGTGACCCTCGCCCCGATGACCCCACTGGCGGCCATGCCCAGCCCCAGCACCGCCGTCTGGCAGCTCGGTCCGGTTCCGATCCGGGCGTACGCGCTCTGCATCATCCTCGGCATCGTGGTGGCCTGCGTGGTCACCGAGTACCGGCTGCGCCGCCGCGGTGTGGCGCCGGGCGCGGTGCTCGACATCGCCGTCTGGGCCGTGCCGGCGGGCATCATCGGCGCGCGGATCTACCACGTGATCACCTCGCCGGAGAAATACTTCGGCGCCGGCGGCGAGCCGATCAAGGCGCTCTACATCTGGGAGGGTGGCCTCGGCATCTGGGGCGCGGTGGCCGGTGGCGCGGTCGGCGCGTGGCTCGCCGCGCGGCAACTCGGCATCCCGCTCACCGTCGTCGCCGACGCGCTGGCGCCGGGCCTGCCCCTGGCGCAGGCCGTCGGCCGGCTGGGCAACTGGTTCAACAACGAGCTGTACGGCGGGCGGACCACGCTGCCGTGGGGCCTGGAAGTGCACGTCATGGATCCGGACAACCCGGGTCACGCGCTGCGCGACGACGCCGGCAACCCGGTGCTCCAGCCCGGGCTCTACCACCCGACGTTCCTCTACGAGGCGCTCTGGAACGTCGGCGTCGCCGCGCTGGTGCTGTTCCTCGACCGCAAGCTGCGGCTCGGCCGCGGCCGGGCGTTCGCGCTCTACGTGATGGGCTACACGGCGGGCCGGTTCTGGATCGAGCTGATGCGTACCGACGAGGCGAACCTGATCCTCGGCGTACGCCTCAACGTCTGGACCGCCGCGCTGGTCTTCCTCGGCGCGCTCGCCTACTTCATCCGGGTCCGGGGCCCGCGCGAATACCTGGTGCCGGTGGGCGAGCCGGCCCCCGTGGCCGGCCCGGCCGGTGACGTGTCCCAGGTCGACCTGTCCGCCCGGGAGGCCGCCGCACGGCCGGCCGCACCCGAGGGCTACCGGGTGGTGACCGAGGAACAGTTCGAGGCGTACCGGAAGACCGGCGAGCTGCCCCCGGAGCCGGCGGCGGACGACGAAGCGGCACGGGCCGAGCCCGTCGACGACGACGCCGCGACGGGCCGCACGGACGACGACGCCGCGACGGCCGAGCGGACGGACGGCGACGCCCCCGACGCCGGCACGGACCCGGAACGGGCGGACGCCGAGCGGACGAACGCCGGCCGGGCCGACGGCGGGCGCCCGGCGGACCGGGACAGCTGAGCGGGGGAGTCATGCGCAGCGCGGTGGTGGTCGGCGCCGGCCTCGGCGGAATGGCGGCGGCCGGTGTGCTGGCCCGGTCGGGCTGGCAGGTCACGCTGCTGGAACGCGCCGACCGGGTCCGCCCGGAGGCGACCGCCGTGGTGCTCTGGCCCAACGGGGTACGCGCGTTGCGCGCCCTCGGGCTGGGCGACGGGCTGGACGCGATCGCCACCCCGCTGCCCGACGGCGGTGTGCGCCGCCCGGACGGGCACTGGCTGGTGCAGGCCCGGTCCACGCCGGCCGAGCGGATGCCGGTGGTGGTGCACCGGGAGGACCTGCACGACGCGCTCATCGCCGGCCTCGGTGACCGGGTCGAACTACGTACCGGCGTGACAGTGCGGACGGTGCGCGCGGCCTCCGGCGAGCGCCCGGCGGTGGGCGACGGCCGGCACACCTACGAGGCGGACCTCGTGGTGGCCGCCGACGGCACCGACAGCGAGATCCGCCGGCACCTCGCCCCGGAGACCGCAGTGGTCAGCTCCGGCTGTGCCGCCTGGCGGGCCGTGATCCCCTGGTACCGGGCCCCGCAGCTGCCCGACGACCAGCCGGTGCACGGCGAGACGCTCGGCGCCGGCTACCGCTTCCTGGCCGCCTCGCTCGGCGAGCGGGGCACCGCGGGTGCCTCCCGCCGGGGCGGCGTCTACTGGGTCGCCACCGCCGCCGGCGCGCCCCGGCCGGAGCCTCCGGAGATCCAGCTGGCGCTGCTCAAGCGCTGGTTCGCGGGCTGGCCCGCGCCGATCGGCACGCTGCTGGAGGCGACCGACCCGGAGGACGTGGTCCAGCAGGAGATCCGCGAGCTGCGCCCGCTGCCGAAGTCGTACGGCTTCCCGGCCGGCCCGGGCGGCGTGGTGCTGCTCGGCGACGCCGCGCACGCGATGCCGCCGCACCTCGGGCAGGGCGCCTGCCTGGCGTTCGAGGACGCGGCGACGCTGGCCGGGCTGCTGCGGGAGTCGCGGCTGCCGGATGCGGTGACCGCGTACGACAGGTTGCGCCGCCCCCGCGCGGCCACGATGGTCCGGCAGACCCGGCGGATGTCGGCGGTCCTGCAGGCCCGGGGCCGGTTGGCGCTGCGCGCCCGGGACGCGGCGCTGGGCACGATCAGCCCGCGACTGCGCAACACCGCCGCCGCGGCGGCCGCCGCCTGGCAGCCGCCGTCCTGACCGTCCCGCCGCACTCGGCGGCGGTCCCGCGCGGCGGGTGGACCACGCCGATGCTCAGATGACGGCGGCGGGCTCGGCGATGCAGGCGGTGCCGATCCGGCGGAACCCGACCCGCAGGTAGACGCGGGCGATGTCCTCGCTGCCGGCGCTCAGGAAGATCAGGTCGGTGCCGGCGGCGCGTAGTTGCCGCGCGAGCGTGGCGGTCACCGCCGCGCCCAGCCCGCGCTGCCGCGCGGACGGCAGCGTGGCCACCCCGGCGATCTCCGCCACGTCGCCGACCCGCATCGCCATCCCGCTGGCGAGCGCGCCCTCGTCGGGTGTCTCGGCGAGCACCGAGATGCGCCGCCCGTCGGCGACCCGGGTCGCCTCCTCCTCCAGCGCCGCCACGTCCAGCTGGGCGAGGCCGGCGTCCCGCTCGGCCGGTCCGGCGTCGCCGCGCGCGGTGCCGCCGTTGGCGAAGCCGACCGCCGCGACCGCCCGGCGCAGCGCGATGTCCGCCGCGAAGCCGGGGTCGCCGGGGTCCAGCACCCGCACCGGTACGTCGCTGAACGTCCCCGGATCGGGCAGGCGCTCCGGCTCCAGCAGCATCAGCGGCGCCTCCAGCACGCTGAGCCCGGCCGAGCGGGCCACCGCCAGCAGGTCGGGCTGGTGTTCGTGCACCCACTCGAACGCCTCGGGCAGGCCCAGTTCGCGCTGCCGGGCGCGGACCGCCGTCACGTCGGCGAGCGTGGGCGCGTCGGTGGCGTCGAGCCGGGGGCGGGCGTAGAACGGCCATCCGGCACCGTCGCGGACGAACAGCACCAGGGCACCGTGATCCTCGGTCCGGGCCCCGTCGCGGGGCACCGCGTCGTAGAACCGCTCCAACCGGGCGAGTACGTCAGCGCGCGCGAGATCCACCGCGCGAGACTACACGTCCCAGCATCTGGAAGTGTGATCAATCTGAACTGGCCTTGTGCCGGAAGCCCTAACGTAGACTCAATAAACCGCAGAGGGCCGACGTCGTCCCCATCATGATCCATCCTGAGTGACGACAGGAGGCCCGGTGGCCTTTCCGTACCCTCACAGCCCGCAGTCGGCCCCGCGGACGACCGGGCTCTACGACCCCGCGTACGAGCACGACGCCTGCGGCGTGGCCTTCGTGGCCGACCTGCACGGGCGGCGCTCGCACCAGGTCGTCGCGAACGGCCTCGGAGCGCTGTGCCGGCTGGACCACCGGGGCGCCCGGGGCGCGGAGCACAACACCGGGGACGGCGCCGGCATCATGATCCAGGTGCCGGACGCGTTCCTGCGCGCCACCGTCGACTTCCCGCTGCCCCCGGCCGGTCAGTACGCCACCGGCCTGGTGTTCCTGCCCGACGACGACGCGGCCGAGGCCCGTGCCCGCCAGGTGGTGGACAAGTACGCGCTGGTCGAGGGCGCCGACGTGCTCGGCTGGCGCGAGGTGCCGACCGACCCGTCCGGCCTGGGGGAGACCGCGCTCGCGGCGATGCCCCGGGTCCGGCAGTTGTTCGTGGCCGCGCACCGGCTGACCGACTCGCCGGCCGGACCGGCCGGCTCCCCGCTGACCGGGCTCGACCTGGACCGGGTGGCGTGCTGCCTGCGCAAGCAGGTCGAGCGGGAGACCGCCGAGCGGGGCGTGCCGGCGTACTTCCCGTCGCTGTCCGGCCGCACCATGGTGTGGAAGGGCATGCTCACCCCGGACCAGCTCCCGGCGTTCTATCCGGAGCTGACCGACGAGCGGGTGGTCAGCGCCATCGCCCTGGTGCACTCGCGCTTCTCCACGAACACGTTCCCGTCCTGGCCGCTGGCGCACCCGTACCGGTTCATCGCGCACAACGGCGAGATCAACACGATCCGCGGCAACCGGAACTGGATGCAGGCCCGCGAGGCGCTGCTCCGGAGCCCGAGCATCCCGGGCAACATCCGCCGGGTCTTCCCGGTGTGCACGCCGGCGGCGTCCGACTCGGCCAACTTCGACGAGGTGCTCGAACTGCTGCACCTGGCCGGGCGGAGCCTGCCGCACGCGGTGCTCATGATGATCCCCGAGGCGTGGGAGAACGACCCGGACATGCGCGCCGACAAGCGCGCGTTCTACCGCTTCCACGCCAGCCTGATGGAGCCGTGGGACGGCCCGGCGTCGGTCGCGTTCACCGACGGCGAGATCGTCGGCGCGGTGCTGGACCGCAACGGCCTGCGGCCGGGCCGCTGGTGGCACACCGCCGACGGCCTGGTGGTGCTCGGCAGCGAGGCGGGCGTGCTCGACCTGGACCCGGCCACCGTGGTCGCCAAGGGCCGCCTCCAGCCGGGCAAGATGTTCCTCGTCGACACCGTCAACGGCCGGATCGTCTCCGACGACGAGATCAAGACCGAGCTGGCCGCCGAGCAGCCGTACCAGGAGTGGCTGCACGCCGGCCTGATCGAGCTGGACGACCTGCCGCCGCGCGAGCACACCGTCTACACCCACGACTCGGTACGCCGCCGCCAGCAGACGTTCGGCTACACCGAGGAGGAGCTGAAGATCCTGCTCGGCCCGATGGCCCGCAGCGGCGCCGAGCCGATCGGCTCGATGGGCACGGACACCCCGATCGCCCCGCTGTCCACCCGGCCACGGCTGCTCTACGACTACTTCCATCAGCTCTTCGCGCAGGTCACCAACCCGCCGCTGGACGCCATCCGGGAGGAACTGGTGACCAGCCTGGCGTCCACCATCGGGCCGGAGGGCAACCTGCTCGACCCGGGCCCCGCGAGCTGCCGGCAGATCGTGCTGCCGTACCCGGTGATCGACAACGACGAGCTGGCCAAGATCCTCTCCATCGACGAGGACGGCGACCTGCCCGGCTTCAAGGCGGTCCGGGTCTCCGGGCTCTACCGCCTGCGCGACGGCGGCGCCGGCATCAAGGCGCGGCTGACCGAGATCTGCCGGCACGTCTCCGAGGCGATCGAGGACGGCGTCCGCATCCTGGTGCTCTCCGACCGGGACTCCAACGCCGACCTGGCCCCGATCCCGTCGCTGCTGCTCACCGCCGCGGTGCACCAGCACCTGGTCCGCGAGCAGACCCGCACCCAGGTGGCGCTGATCGTCGAGTCCGGCGACTGCCGCGAGGTGCACCACGCGGCCGTGCTGATCGGGTACGGCGCGGCGGCGGTCAACCCGTACCTGGCCTTCGAGTCGGTGGAGGACATGATCTCCACCGGCGTGCTGGCCGGCGTCGACCGGGTGAAGGCGGTCCGCAACTACGTCAAGGCGCTCGGCAAGGGCGTCCTGAAGATCATGTCCAAGATGGGCATCTCGACCGTGTCGTCGTACTGCGGCGCGCAGGTGTTCGAGGCGGTTGGCCTGGACACCCGCCTGGTCCACAGGTACTTCCGCGGCACGCCGAGCACCATCGGCGGCATCGGCCTGAACGAGATCCACGCCGAGGTGGCGGCCCGGCACGCGCGGGCCTGGCCGGCGCCGGGCGCGCAGGCCACCGACCGGCTGGAGGTCGGCGGCGAGTACCAGTGGCGCCGCGAGGGCGAGCTGCACCTGTTCAACCCGGAGACGGTCTTCCTGCTCCAGCACGCCACCCGCAGTCGCCAGTACGACGTGTTCCGGCAGTACACCGCGAAGGTCGACGAGCTGGCCGCGCAGGCGGGCTCGCTGCGCGGGCTGTTCACGCTGCGCACCGGCGTGCGCCCGGCGGTGCCGCTGGACGAGGTCGAGCCGGCCGCCGAGATCGTCAAGCGCTTCGCCACCGGCGCCATGTCGTACGGGTCGATCTCGGCGGAGGCGCACGAGACGCTCGCCATCGCGATGAACCGGCTCGGCGGCAAGTCCAACACCGGTGAGGGCGGCGAGGACGTCGAGCGGCTGCACGACCCGGCGCGGCGCTCCGCGGTCAAGCAGATCGCCAGCGGCCGGTTCGGCGTGACAAGCGAATACCTCGTCAACGCCGACGACCTCCAGATCAAGATGGCGCAGGGCGCGAAGCCCGGCGAGGGCGGGCAGCTACCCGGCAACAAGGTCTGGCCGTGGATCGCCCGCACCCGGCACGCCACCCCCGGCGTCGGCCTGATCTCCCCGCCGCCGCACCACGACATCTACTCCATCGAGGACCTCGCCCAGCTCGTCCACGACCTGAAGTGCGTCAACCCGGCCGCCCGGGTGCACGTCAAGCTGGTCAGCGAGGTGGGCGTGGGTACCGTCGCGGCGGGCGTGGCCAAGCTCAAGGCCGACGTCATCCTGATCTCCGGGCACGACGGCGGCACCGGCGCGTCCCCGCTCAACTCGCTCAAGCACGCCGGCACCCCGTGGGAGCTGGGCCTGGCCGAGGCGCAGCAGACGCTGCTGCTCAACAAGCTGCGCGACCGGGTGACGGTGCAGGTCGACGGCCAGCTCAAGACCGGCCGGGACGTGCTGATCGCGGCGCTGCTCGGCGCCGAGGAGTTCGGCTTCGCCACCGCGCCGCTGATCGTCGAGGGCTGCGTGATGATGCGGGTGTGCCACCTGGACACCTGTCCGGTCGGCATCGCCACCCAGAACCCGGTGCTGCGCGAGCGCTTCACCGGCAAGCCGGAGTTCGTGGAGAACTTCTTCCTCTTCCTCGCCGAGGAGGTCCGCGGCTACCTGGCCGAGCTGGGCTTCCGCAGCATCGACGAGGCGATCGGCCACACCGAGCTGCTCGACGTGGCCGGCGCGATCGACCACTGGAAGGGCCACGGGCTCGACCTGAGCCGCGTGCTGCACCTGCCGGAGCTGCCCGAGGGCGCGGCCCGCCGGGGCGTACGCGCCCAGGACCACGGCCTCGACGCGGCGCTGGACAACCGGCTCATCGAGCTGGCCGGGCCGGCGCTGCGCGACAGTACCCCGGTCCGGGTCGAGGTCGAGGTCCGCAACGAGCACCGCAGCGTCGGCGCGATGCTCGGCGGCGAGGTGACCCGCCGCTTCGGCGGCGACGGGCTGCCCGACGACACGATCGAGTTCCGGCTGCGCGGCACCGCCGGCCAGTCGTTCGGCGCGTTCCTGCCGCGCGGGGTCACGCTGCGCCTGTACGGCGACGCCAACGACTACGTCGGCAAGGGACTGTCCGGCGGCCGAATCGTGGTCCGGCCGGACGCCGACGCGCCGTTCGTCGGCGTGGACGCCACGCCGGGCCGCCGCGCCGAGGACCAGATCATCGCCGGCAACACCATCCTGTACGGCGCCACCGGCGGCGAGGTCTACCTGCGCGGCCGGGTGGGGGAGCGGTTCGCGGTGCGCAACTCCGGCGCGGTCGCGGTGGTCGAGGGCCTCGGCGACCACGGCTGCGAGTACATGACCGGCGGCACCGTCGTGGTGCTCGGGCCGACCGGGCGCAACTTCGCCGCCGGCATGTCCGGTGGCACCGCGTTCGTGCACCGGCTCGACCAGCGGCTGGTGAACGCCGAGCTGGTCGACCTGTCGCCGCTGCGCGACGAGGAACGCGACCGGCTGCACGAGCTGGTCCAGCGGCACTTCGCCGAGACGGACTCGGCCGTCGCCGAGGACCTGCTCAAGCGCTGGCCGCAGGCGGTGGAGGAGTTCACCGCAGTGGTGCCCCGCGACTACCGCCGGGTCATGGAGATCATGCGGGCCGCCGAAGCCGCCGGCCGAGACGTCGACGACGCGGTGATGAGCGCGCTCAGCGTGCCGTCGGCCGCGCCGGTACCGCCCGCGCCCCGGGCGGTCGCCCAGGAGGTGGCTCGTGCCTGACCCGAACGGTTTCCTGCGCTACGACCGGCGGCTGCCGGCCCGCCGTCCGGTGCCGGTGCGCATCTCCGACTGGCGGGAGGTCTACCCGCCGGCCGGTGAGGAGCTGATCCGCGAGCAGGCCACCCGGTGCATGGACTGCGGCATCCCGTTCTGCCACGACGGCTGCCCGCTGGGCAACCGCATCCCGGACTGGAACGACCTGGTCCGCACCGGCAACTGGGACGCCGCCGTGGAGTCGCTGCACGCCACCAACAACTTCCCCGAGTTCACCGGCCGGCTCTGCCCGGCGCCGTGCGAGGCGGCCTGCGTGCTCGGCCTCGGCGGCCAGCAGCCGGTCACCATCAAGCAGGTCGAGGTGGAGATCGCCGACGCCGCCGTGGCCCGCGACGGCCTGCGGCCCCGGCCCGCGTCCGCCCCGACCGGGCGGTCGGTGGCGGTGGTCGGCTCCGGCCCGGCCGGGCTGGCCGCCGCGCAGCAGCTCGCCCGCGCCGGCCACACGGTCACCGTGTACGAGCGCGACGACGCGATCGGCGGCCTGCTCCGCTACGGCATCCCCGACTTCAAGCTGGAGAAGCAGCACATCGACAAGCGGCTGGCCCAGCTCACCGCCGAGGGTGTGCGGTTCCGGACCGGCGTCGAGGTCGGCGTCGACGTGACCGCCGAGCAGTTGCGCGCCGAGCACGACGCGGTGCTGCTTGCTTGCGGCGCGTTGCAGGGCCGGGACACCCCGGAGACGCCCGGCCGGGCGCTGCGCGGCGTGCACCAGGCGATGGCGCACCTGGTCGCCGCGAACCGGGTGGTGGCCGCCGCCGGGGACGGGCGGCCCGCGCTCGCCACGCTGCCCGACGGTACGCCGATCGACGCCGCCGGCAAGCACGTGGTGATCATCGGTGGTGGCGACACCGCCGCCGACTGCCTCGGTGTGGCGCACCGGCAGGGCGCGGCCGGCGTCCACCAGCTCGACCTCTACCCGGAGCCGCCGACGGAGCGGGACGCGGCCCGGGATCCGTGGCCGACCTGGCCGTGGGTGCTGCGTAACTACCCGGCGCACGAGGAGGGCGGCGAGCGGGTGTTCGCCGTCGCGGTGCAGGAGTTCGTGGACGACGGCACCGGCCGGGTCCGCGCGGTCCGGATCGCCGAGGTGACAGTGGAGAAGGTGGACGGTCGCCGCATCGTCACCCCGCTACCCGGCTCCGAGCGGGAGATCCCGGCCGACCTGGTGCTGCTCGCCATCGGCTTCGAGGGCACCGAGGAACAGCCGCTGCTGGCCCAGTTCGGGGTGACCCGCAACCGCCGGGGCGCGATCGACTCCGGCCCCGACTGGCAGGCCGCCGACGGTGTCTTCGTCGCCGGTGACATGCACCGGGGCGCCTCGCTGATCGTCTGGGCGATCGCCGAGGGACGCGCCGCCGCGGCGGCGATCCACGCGTACCTGGGCGGCGTGGGCGAGCTGCCCGCCCCCGTCGATCCGGCCCGCCAGCCGCTCGCCGCCAGGTGAAAGGAAGGGCCCCTTCTTAACGCCTCAGGTAGAGGAGGGGGCCCTTCTTAACACCCGCCGTCGCCCGCGCGGCCGTCCGGGAAGGGTGGCCCAGGTCATGCCGGACGGGGCCCCGGCGGCACGACGACCGTCGTTAGGCTGCGGCCATGGACGTCGAGGAACGCCTGCGGCGCATCCGCCGCTGGCTCTGGCTGGTGGTGGCGGGGCTCGTCCTCAGCGGGGTGACCGCGTTCCCGCTGGAGGTCGAGGTGCGCTGGTTGCTGGCGGCGTCCGATCCGCTCGCCGGGCAGTTCCCGGCGCTGGTCGACTGGATCGAGCGGGTCCACGTCGGACTGGTGGCGGCCGGTGAGGACTATCCGTTCCTGCGGTACGGCACCGACTGGCTGGCCTTCGCGCACCTGGTGCTCGCGGTGGCGTTCTGGGGGCCGCTGCGTGACCCGGTCCGCAACGTGTGGGTGGTCCAGGTCGGAATGATCGCCTGCGCCGGCATCGTGCCGCTCGCGGTGATCTGCGGCCCGATCCGGGACATCCCCTGGTTCTGGACGCTCGTCGACCTCTCGTTCGCTGTCGGCGCGTTCCCGCCGCTCTGGTTCGCCTACCGCCACATCCGCGCGGTCGAGGCGGCACAGTCCTGGATTGCGCCGACTGCGGCACCCGTGCCGACCGCCGGTTGACCGCCCGGCCGGGCCGCCCCCGTGGTGGGGGAGCCGCCCGGCCGGCGCCCGGTCAGCGGCCGAGCAGGTCGTGCGCGGCCCGGATCTTCGCCCACGAGGCCGGCTGCGCCGGTGCGGCTGTCGTCCGCGCGGCGGTGGCCACGGCGGGCCGGCCGGGGGTGAACAGCCAGGTGGTGAACACCGCGTCGAGGTCCCGTCCGGAGATCCGCTCGGCGAGCGCCTGGAACTGCGCGACGGTGCCGGTGCCGTACTGCCGCTTGGCCGTCCAGGTGCGCAGGATGCGGAAGAACGCGGCGTCGCCCACGGCGAGCCGGATCTGGTGCAGCGCCATCGCACCCCGGTCGTAGACGGCGGCGTCGAAGATGCCGCTCGGGCCCGGGGCGCCGGGGCGCACCTGCCAGAACTCGGAGTCGGCCGGGTAGCTGTCGTAGGTGAAGTCGAACAGCTCCTGCGCGGTGCCCTCGCCCTGCTCCTCCGACCAGAGCCACTCGGCGTACGAGGCGAAGCCCTCGTTGAGCCAGATGTGCCGCCAGTCCGCCACCGACACCGAGTCGCCGAACCACTGGTGGGCGTTCTCGTGCACCACCACGTACGTGTTGGCGCCGCGCCGCCAGAAGCCCGGCCCGTACACCGGGCGGGTCTGCGTCTCGAGGGCGAAGCCGATGCCGTCGACGGGCCCGGCCACGCCGCCCTGCGCCTCGAACGGGTACGGGCCGAACAGCCCGCTCTCCCATTCGACGATCTCGGCGGTGCGTTCGATGCTGGCCCGCGCGGCCGGCAGGCGCTCGCCGAGCGTGGTGCTGTACGCGTTCACCACCGGCTGCCCGTTCGGCGCGACTTCGGTGACGATGTCGTACTGCCCGATCGCGAGGAACGCCTGGTACGTGGCGCCGGGCTTGACGCTGCGCCAGCTCCACCGGGTGCGGTTGCCGGCCTCGGGCAGCGGGTCGCGCGGCTGCACGCCGTTGCTGATCACCTCGACGCCGGTCGGCACCGACACGGAGACGTCCCAGGTGGCCTTGTCCTTCGGGTGGTCGTTGCTCGGGTACCACCACCAGGCCGACTCGGGCTCGTTGACGGCGAGCGCCCCGTCGGCGGTACGGGTCCACGCGGTGTAGCCGTAGACGGTGGTCTGCGACGGCACGCCCGCGTACCTCACCACGACGGTGAGCTGCTGGCCCTTCGTCAGCGGCCGGGCCGGGGTGATCACCAGCTCGTGGTCGCCGGCCCGGGCGAACCCGGCGGCCCACCCGTTCACCCGCACCGACTCGACGTCGAGGGCGAAGTCCAGGTTGAACCGGGACAGGTCCTTCGTGGCGGTGGCGAGGATCGTGGTGGTGCCGCTGAGCCGGTCGGTGGCGGGCTCGTAGCGCAGCCGTATGTCGTAGTGGCCGACGTCGTAGCCGCCGTTGCCGTAGTCGGGGAAGTAGCTGTCGCCCAGCCCGGGGCTGCCCGGCGTCGGGATGGCCGCCGCGGGTTGCGGCCGGCCCCATCCGGTGGGGGCGGCCTGGCCGGGGGAACCGGTCACTGTGGTGCCGGCCGTGGTGAGGGTCAGGGCGGCGATGGCCGCCGTGAGTGCGCGTCGCACGGTGGGACTCCCTCCGTCGGGTGTCGTCACCGTCAAGCTAATCGACGCATGTGAACGTATCTGTCCTGTCCGGCCGATCGGAGCTATTCAATTTCGACGAATGTTTCGATAGCATTACCGACCAGTAACAGCACCGATCCCTCGGCCACGCGCGCGGTCAACGGGCTCCACCACCCCTGCCCCGTGGAGGCTCTGCCATGCCCCGTCGCGTCCGTACCGTGTTCGCCGCCCTCCTGGCGGCCGTACTCGGCGCCGTGCTCCTGCCCGGTGCCGCCCGGGCGGCCACCGTCAACTACGTCGCCCTCGGCGACTCCTACTCCTCCGGGGTCGGCGCCGGCCCGTACGACCTGTCCACCTGCCTGCGCAGCCAGAAGTCGTACGCCCCGCTCTGGGCCGCCGCCCATTCGGTCACCAGCTTCAGGTTCCCGGCCTGCGGCGGCGCGGTCACCGCCGACGTGCTGAACAACCAGGTCGGCCAGCTCAGCAGCAGCACCACGCTGGTCACCATCACCATCGGCGGCAACGACGCCGGCTTCGCCGACGTGATGACCAGTTGCCGCTTCGGCAGCACGTCCAGCTGCGAGAGCGCGGTGAACGAGTCGAAGGCGTTCGCCACCGCCACGCTGCCCGCCCGGCTCGACGCCACGTACACCGCGATCCGCAACCGGGCCCCGAACGCCCGGCTGGTGGTGCTCGGCTACCCGCGGCTGTTCGAGACCGGCTCCTGTGGACTGCTCGCCATGAGCAGCTACAAGCGCACCATCCTCAACCAGGCTGCCGACACGCTCAACGGCGTCATCTCCGGCCGGGCCGCCGCGGCCGGAGGCACCTTCGTCGACGCGCGGCCGTTCTTCGCCGGGCACGGCGTGTGCGCCGGCGATCCGTGGATCCGTGACGTCAGCGGCGTCATCGAGGCGTACCACCCGAACGCGAACGGCTACCGCTACGGCTACCTGGCCGCGCTGACCGCCGCGATCGGCTGATCCCATGTGAGGAAGTGCCCCATATGAGGAGAGGGCCCCGCTCGACACCCGTCCGTCGAGCGGGGCCCCGCCGTGCCGGGTTGCATCGAACGTCGACAATGGTGCGACACCCCGTGCGACCCGGAGGTGACCATGCGTGAACCGGTGACCCGGCCGCGTCCGGTCCGTGAGCAGCTCCCGGCCGGCGGCCCGGAGCTGCTCACCCTGCTGGCCCGGCTGCTGCGGCGTCCACGCCGCGGCGACCGCCGGCTCCCGCTGCTCTGGCTGGTCCGGCCCGCCGGGGACGGCGCGGTCGCGGCCCTGCTACGGCGCTTCGCGGCGCGCCGGGCCGGGCGGCGGGTACCGCACGCCGTGCTGGACCTGACCGGCCGGCCCGCCGGCGACGACGTCGCGTCCGTGCTGCGCGAGCTGCACCGGCAACTCTCCGTGGAGGCGTTCGGCGCGCCCCGGCTGCGGTTCCGGCACTACCCGCTGGCCGACTGGCTGATGCACCAGACGCTCGCCGTGGACCTGGACGCCGCCGACAGCGGCCGGGCCGCGCTGGTACGCCGGCTACGGGACTGGCGAGGACGGCGGACCGGTGACGACCCCCAGGTCGGCGGCGACTCCGGCCTCGGCGCCGCGCTGCACCTGCTGCTCTGGCTGCTGTGGCGGGCCGTACCCGGCGTCGTGTTCCGGATCGCCGTCTCCGGCCGGGTGCCGCTCGTCGGACGGCAGTACCGCTGGTTCATGCGCCAGCAGTACCTGGCGCCCCGGCAGTCGGTGACGTTCCTCGGCTTCGCCGAGCGGCTCACCGCCGGCTGGCGCGACGGCGAACACCCGGCCCAGGTGGAGAAGCTGCTGCTGCACGCGTTCCTGGAGGATCTGCGCCTGGCGTACCGGCGGCGGTTCTGGCGGCCCGGGGACTGGCGCCGCACCGCCTATCCGGTGCTGGTGCTCGACGGCGCGCGGCCGGACAACGTCGGGCACACGCTGGTCCGGCTCGTCGACGAGGTCCGCAACGAGACCGGCCGCAACGACCCGCTGCTCGTCGTCGCGGTCGCCGCGGACCCGCCTCCGGAACCGGCCGCGGCCCGGCCGCTGGCCGAGGCCGAGGAGGCGTACGAGGAGTGGGTCGAGGCGCTGCCGGAGAACCGCCGGCTGCGCCGTCCCGGCGCCTGGCTGATGCTGCTGGAGGCGGACGACCGGGACGTCGACGCCCCGGTGGGAGGCGTCCCGCCGGCCCTTGTCGCACCCGACCCGCCCTGGTGGGCGCGGCGGTTCCTGCCCGCCGCGGTGGCCCTGGCGCTCGTCGCCGGGCTGGGCGTGTGGGCGCACGGGCGGTGGGCGCCGGACTGCCGCCCCTGGCCCACCGACCGGGTCACCGTCCGGCTCGTCGGAGGGGAGTGCGTCGGCTACAGCGACACCGCCGGGCAGGTCTTCAACAGCGAACCCGGGCAGGACCGGCTGCGCGCCGTGCAGCGGCGCATCTTCGCCCAGAACCGGGCCGCCGAGGAGGTGTGGCGGCGCAGCGAGCACCGCCGCCCCTACCTGACGCTCGTCTACCTGGGCAGCCTCACCGGCAACCGGACCCGCGCGGACGAGGAGTCCTACGTCTCCGAGCGGGAGGAGCTGGAGGGCATGGCCACCGCCCAGTACGCCCTGCTCCAGGAGTCGGCGGCGGCGGACGACGCGGCGCTGCTGCACATCGTGGTGGCTAACGCCGGCCGGCAGATGCGGCACGCCGGCGACGCGGTACGGATGCTGGAGGGGCTGGCCCGCGACGACCCCACAGTGCTCGGCGTGGTCGGGCTGGTGGACAGCCGCACCAGCACGGCGGCGGCGCTGCGCGAACTCAACCGGGTCGGCCTGCCGGTGCTCGCCCCCACGCTGTCCGCCGACCGGATGGACGCCAACTCCAGCCTCTACCTGGCCATGTCCGCGCCGAACCGCGACCAGGCCCGGATGGTCGAGACGTACGCCCGGCAGGTGCTGCGGGTGGGTGAGGCGCACGTCTACTGGACCACCGGCGAGGGCAGCTCGCTCGCCGACGACCTGTACGTCGCCACCCTCGTCGACGGCCTGCGGGAACGCTTCGGCGACCGGATCACCCGGCTCGACGAGTGGCGCAGCGGGCGGCGGCTCACCCAGGAGTGCGGCTACCCGGGGATGCTCTTCTTCGCCGGCCGCTGGTCGGAGTTCGACGGGTTCATGCGCGCACTCAAGGAGTGCGGCGCGAACCCGCCCCGGCACCTGGTCGCCGACGACTCGGTGAACCGCTACATGGCCAACCCGGGGCTGCGCGCCAGCGCGCCGGGCAACCTGCCGGTCACGTACGTGTCGAAGGCCGCGCTGGCCACGTGTGCGTCGCTGCGGGCCGCGCAGGCCGGGCGCGACGACGCCCGGGGCAGTTTCCTCACCTGGATCGGCGCGGACGGCCTGCTCGACCCGCCCCGATGCCGCGCCGGGACCGGTCCGCCGGTCGGCGAGCGGGTCAGCCTGGCCTACGACGCCACCATGATGACGGTACGCGCGCTGGAGAGCCTCGCCGCCCGGCTGCGCCACGCCGACACCGGCCGCCGCTGGGAGCCCCGCTCGGTCAACCCGGTCGGGGTGCACGCCGAGGTGCTGCGGCAGAACGCCGCCGGCGGCTACCCGGGGGTCAGCGGCCTCATCCGGTACGCCCCGGACTCCGGTGAACCGGTCGCGAAGCGGCTGGCGCTGCTCACCGTGGCGAAGGTGCCCGACGTGGACGCCGCCCCGGTCGAGGTGTTCCACTGCGGCGTGGCCGACACCGGCCCCGACCCCGGCTGCCGCGTCGCCCCACGCTAGGCGAGATCTTGGTACGCCCACGCCCCGCGCGGGGCGTGGGCGTACCAAGATCCACGGAACGAGAGGGCTCAGCTCAGCGGGCCGGGACCAGCTCCGCGGCCGGCGCCGGCGCCAGGTCCGGCACCGCCGGCCCGATCCGCCGCCGGGGCCACCGGCGGCGGCCGGAGGGTACGGCGAGCGCGGCCAGCGCCGCAGCCACCGAGATGCAGGTGAGCAGCAGGAAGCCCGCCGTGAAACCGGCCTCCCGGGGCAGCCCGCTCGGCTGCGGGTTCGCGGTGATCACGGCGCTGGCGAGCGCCGCGCCGATCGCGCCGCCGATGGTACGGATGTTGGCGTTCATGCCGGTCGCCGCGCCGGTCTGCCCGGCCGGCACGTTCGCCACGATCAGGTTCGCCATCGAGGCGAACGCCAGCCCGATGCCGAGGCCCACCAGACCACCGGCGATACCGACCTGCCAGCGGGTGTCGTGCGCGACGGTCAGCATGGCGGCGGCCGCCACGTTGAACACCGCGCCGGTGCTCAGCTGCGCCTTGGCGCTGAACCGGGACTGCAACCGTCCGGCCAGCAGGCCGGCCACGAACATGCCGACGAGCATCGGCAGCATCAGCAGCCCGGCCTGGGTGACGCTGGCGCCGAAGCCGTAGCCGGCGCTGGTCGGGATCTGCGCGAACTGCGGCAGGAACGCGTACACGGCGAACATCGACGCGCCGTAGAGCAACCCGACGAGGTTCGTGGTCCAGACCGCGGGCAGGCGCATCATCCGCAGGTCGATCAGCGGGTTCGCGGCGCGGGCCTCGGTCGCCAGCCAGGCGGCCGCCAGCACCGCGGCCAGCGCCAGCAGCCCGACCACCCGGCCGGAGCCCCAGCCCCACGCGGCGCCCTTGCTGACCGGCAGCAGCAGCGCCACCAGCCAGCCGGACAGGAGTACGGCGCTGAGCCAGTTGATCCGGCCCGGGGTGCGTACCGGCGAGCGTGGCACGAACCGGTGCGCGGCGAGCGCGGTCAGGCCGACCACCACCAGCGGGATCCAGAACAGCCACCGGTAGCCCAGGGTGGCCACGATCGGCCCGGCCAGCACCACGCCCAGCCCGCCGCCGACGGCGACGACCGCGGAGATCGAGGCCACGGCCGAGCTGACCCGGGCGGCCGGGAACTCGTCGCGGATGATGCCGAACGACAGCGGGAACACGGCACCGCCGACGCCCTGTACCACCCGGGCGGCGATCAGCACGCCGATGCTGGGGGCGACGGCTGCCAGCAGGCAGCCCAGCGCCAGCGCGGCGAGCGAGAAGACGAGCGTCTTCTCCTTGCCGACCATGTCGCCGATGCGACCGACGATCGGCGTGAAGACGGACGCGGAGAGCAGGTACGCGGTGAGCACCCAGGTCACCGTGTTGGGCGAGGTGTGCAGGTCGTGCTGGATGGTGGGCAGCACCGGCGTGATCAGCGACTGGAGCATCGCGAAGAATCCGGTGCCGGCGGCCAGCACGAGGAAGGTGAGCCGGCGCGAGCCGCGCCCTGATGAGTGGATCATGTGGGAGAACTCCCCGTTGTCGGTACGAGACTGGTGGCCGCTCGCGCAGTCGTGCGGCGGTGGCGGCCGGGTCGTGCGGGCGCTCAGCGGTCGGCGGGCATGGTGGGACCTCCCGGGTCCGTGTCGTGGCGCGAGGATCGCGTGGCCGGAGGGCGGCCGGAAGTCCGGAGTAAGCTATCCGGAGGGGTGGCTCCGGTCAGCAACCGGAGGCGTGCCTCCATTAACCTAGCGGAGGGGTGCCTCCGGTTGCAAGGTGGAAGGGGTGACGCGCGTCATGGCTGACGCCGACGTGTCCGGCGAGGTCTTCGCGCGCCGCCCCAAGCGAGCCGACGCCCGCCGCAACTACGACGCGCTGATCGCCGCCGCCCGCGAGGTCTTCGGCGAGCGCGGCGCGGGTGCGTCGCTCGAGGAGATCGCCCGCCGGGCGGGCGTGGGCATCGGCACGCTCTACCGCAACTTCCCCCAGCGGCGGGAGCTGTTCGAGGCGGTCTACGTCGAGGAGGTGCGGGCACTCAGTGCCTCCGCCGCCGACCTGGCCGACGAGCCGCCGTGGGACGCCCTGGTCGGCTGGCTGCACCGGTTCGTCGCCTACGTCGCCACCAAGCGGGCGCTGGCCGAGGAACTGGTGCACGACTCCGAGGTGTTCCGCAGCTGCCGCACCGAGATCTACGCGACCGGCGAGCCGTTGCTGCGCCGCGCGCAGCAGGCCGGGGCGGCCCGGACGGACGCCGGCTTCGACGACGTGATCCGGCTGATCAGCGGGCTGGCCGCGTACCAGTTCCCGGATCCGGCCCAGCGCGACCGCGTCCTGGCCATCGCGCTGGACGGCCTGCGCCCGCCGGCGGGCATGAATTGATACGTCTTGTCGCCCGGCCGTCTGTTGACGTGACGCATCAAGGGCTGCGCTGTGCGGGAGGAAGTGGCGGGCACGGCCGTGCCCAGCCGACGAATCGAGCGAACAACACTTGTGGGCTGGGAGCCTCGTACGGGTTGAGTCGATGTAGCTCGTGGGCTGCGTCATAGAGCTGCCCACACAGGTAGATCGACAGGGCGACACGATCGTTCGCGTACTCGGCGAGCAGGTCGAGTCGAGCCTCCGCGCACGGCCACGGATAGGCGCAGCGTTTGCAGATCCAGAGCGGGCGCATGGGCAGATGCGGGCGTGCGCCGGTGCTCACGCCGGTATCCGTGGTCGTCTCGCCGTGTGGCCGCAGTCGGCGACGGCCGGGTTGAGCCAGCGCAGCCCGGCCGGCTGGACGAACAGTTCTCGCCTGGCGATCGCGTCGCCCCCGGCGTTCAACTCGTACGCCTCGATCCACGCCCAGCCGTCGAACGTCTGGCGGTCGGTGATCTCCCGGATGAATCGCACCGTGATCGGGCGGCAGAACTGCACGCTCGCTGCGCGGTCGAGGTGGAGGAGGTCGCCCGCCAGGATGGGACCGGCCTTCACCGGGGAGCGTCGGAACGGATGACGGCGGCCTTGGTCAGGCGCGTGCATGCCACCTCCAGGCAGGCATGGTCCTGCGCCGAGGCGAAGGGCTCGCCGGGGTTGAGGTTGTCGGTGCGCTCGCCCATCGGGCCTCCCGCCGGGTACGACGTGCGGATGACAGGTGCGCACGCCCGGCCGACCGGGGGATTGGTCGACCGAGCGCTTTGCGCGGTGGGAACGGACCAACTCCGGTTTGCAGACCTGGGAGCCGGTCAGCTGGAGCTTTACACAACTAGTCACGCATAGCAAGCACGACAACACGTTGCTTGTCACGACTAGTTGTGCGTGATCGAATGGCGGGGCAGACCTGGGAGTCCATATGCCCGTCAAACCGAAGTGGGAACAGCTCGCGGACCAGCTCCGCACTCAGATTCAGTCAGGAGAACTCTCGCCCGGAGACAAGTTGCCGTCCACAGCGCAGCTCAAGGCGGAGCATGGCGTCTCAACGACAGTGGTCCGCCAGGCCATCCTCGTGCTTCAGACGCAGGGATGGGTAGAGGGCGTACACGGCCTCGGGGTGTTCGTCGCTGAGCGTCCCGAGTCGCCGTAGTCGCGGACGCTGCGAGATCTTGGAAGCTGACGGCCCTCCCGGGGGCCTTCAGCTTCCAAGATCTGCGTGGGAAGGGGATGGCGAGGCGCGGCTGACCCCGCCACGCTCCGCGATCGCCGAGAGCGTCCGCGCGGATATCGTCGGCGCGGTCCAGCGCGCCGATCTTGCACTTTCGGCTGGCGAACTGCGGCTTATGCACCCATCCTTCGGGGCTGCAAGTGCAAGATCGCCGAGGTGAGGCGGGTCGGCCGACGGTTCCCGCCCCTGGGGAAACCACCGGCCGGCGCCCTCTCAGCGATGCGCGTTACCCGGCCGCCCCCACGGTCCGGTGATCGCGAACACGTACCCCGGCGACTGGATGTTGGCGAACAGCGTCCTCCCGTCCGCGCTGAACGTCGGCCCGGTGAACTCGCTGTCGTTCAGTTCGTTGCGCGCCAGCGGGTACGTCTTGCCCTGCTCGGTGACGCCGACCAGGTGCGACACGCCCTCGCCGTCCTCGGCCAGGATCACCCCGCCGTACGGCGAGACGGTGATGTTGTCCGGCCCGTCGTAGTTGCCGGTGTCGGCCTCCGGGTCGGTGTTCACCCCGAAGATGGTCTTCAGTGTCACGGTCTGCCGGCGCGGGTCGTAGAACCACACCTGCCCGTCGTGCTCGTTGGCGCTGCCGTCGTCGTGGCGGGCGTAGCTGGCCACGAAGTACGCGCCGCCGTCGCCCCACCAGGCGCCCTCCAGCTTGCGGCTGCGGGTCACCTCGGCGTCGGTGAACTGCTTGCGGACCGACACGGTGCGGGCGTCGCGGTCGGGTACCTCGATCCACTCAACCCGGTAGCGGGTGCCGGGCGTGGTGGCCTCGGACAGGTCGGCCACGTGGCCGTCGCCGCGCAGGCAGCGCATCGCGGCGAGGCTGCCGGCGGTACCACCGTCGGGCCGCTGGGCGAGCGCCCGCAGCGCGCCCTTGCCGGCCCGGAAGCCGGGCGGCGGCGTCCACCGGAAGTACAGGCCGTTGGGCCCGCTCGCGTCCTCGGTCAGGTAGATCGAGTGCGTGTACGGATCGACAGCCACCGCCTCGTGGGAGTAGCGCCCGAGGAACGTCAGCGGCACCGGATCGGTGTTGGCGGACCTGTCGTGCGGGTCGACCTCGAAGACGTACCCGTGGTCCTTCAGGAATCGCCCACCGGCCCGCTGCTCGGTCTCCTCGCAGGTCAGCCACGTGCCCCACGGGGTGATGCCACCGGCGCAGTTGTTGTGCGTGCCCGCCACGCTGACGTACTCGCGCAGCCGCCGCCCGTGCCGGTCCACCTCGATGGTGGTGGTGCCGCCGCGGGCGCCCGGATCGTAGGTGAGGCCCGGTAGCGCCGGCACTGGGTACGGCTCGTCGCCGCCGATCTCGTGGTTGTTCACCAGCACCGAGCCGTGCGGGCCGCGGAAGCAGCCGGTGCCGTCCGCGTCGCTCGGGGTGGGCTGCCCGGACTCCAGCAGCGTCGCGCCCGCCTGCGCGACGACCGTGTACGAGAAACCCGGCGGCAGCGCCAGCAGGCCGGCCGGGTCCGGCACCAGGTCGCCGTAGCCGACGGCGGGGCGGCACGCGGGCCGGGCCGCCGCCGGTCCGGCGATCGCCTCCAGGCTGCCGGCCACCATGATGCCGAGTCCGCCGGCCACGCCGCCGCGCAGCAGGGACCGCCGGGGGAGAGGTGAGGTGGTCACGTCGTCGCCTTCCTGTGCGCACGATTGCCTGAGCGAAGGCAAGCGGGGCCGGGGGAACGGCGGGCGGCGTGCCCGTCCGTAGCCGGGTGAACAGTGGACGAATCCCCGGTGCGGAGCACCAGGTGCCGGTGCGGCGCGCGTCCGTTAGGGTTCCCTTCGATCGCAAACGTCGGAGGGCGGACGGTGGGCAGACTCGCGGCGGCGTACCGGCAGGCGGTCGATCGGCATCGGCGGGCGGTGCGGCACTGGGAGGCGACCCGGCGGCTGCTGGGCGCCGCGGGCCCGGCACCCGTGGGCAGCCCCGAGCTGGTCGCGCGGCTGGCCCGCCTCGGCGGTGAGCTGGCCGCCGCGGTGCCCGGCACGGCCCGCGTCGCCACCCACCCCGTTCCGGTACGCCTCGGCGCCGCGACCACTGTCGACGGCGCGTTCCCGGTGCTCGTGCCGGTGGGCGCGGGCGCGCACCTGGCGGTCGACGCGGACGCCCGTGACCCGCGCGTCGGCGAGCTGCTGCGGGCGGTGGTGGTACGGCTGCTGACCGCCGCTCCGGCCGGCGCGATCCGGGTCGCCGGCATCGACCAGGCCGCCTTCGGTGCGGCGTTCCTGCCGCTGCGCCCACTCCAGGACGCCGGGGTGCTCGCCGCGACGGCGACCACCGAGGCGGAGACGACGGCCCTGCTCGACCTGGCCGAGCGGCACGCCCGTACCGCCCAGCGGTCCGCGCCGGAGGACCGCGAGCTGCTGGTGGTGGTCGCCGCGTCCGCGCCGCCGCCCCGGGAACTGGCCCGGCTCGCCGCGCTCACCCACGCCGGCCCGGCCGCCGCGGTCTGCGTGCTGCTGGCCGGTCACCCACCGGCCGGGCCGTCCGCCGCGCCGCCGCTGGGCGCCACCACCCAGCTGCGCGTCACCGAGCGGTACACGCTCGTCGGCGACCCGCCCGGGCGCCCGTTCAGCACCGACGGCAGCGGGCTGGCCGCGCCGGTGGTGCTCGACGGCGACCCGTCGCACGCCACCGTCACCGCGCTGGCCCGCCGGTACGCCGAGGCCGCCGGCCAGGACGGCGTCACGTTCACCGACCTGCTCCCGGCGCAGCGCTGGGCCGGGTCCGCCGCCTCCGGGCTGCGTACCGTGCTCGGCCGGGCCGGACGCCGTCCGCTGAGCGTGGCGTTCGACGACGCCACCCCGCACTGGCTGATCGGCGGGCGGACCGGCGCGGGCAAGACGGTCCTGCTGCTCGACGTGCTGTACGGGCTGGCCGCCCGCTACTCCCCGGCCGAGCTGCGGCTGATGCTGCTCGACTTCAAGGAGGGCGTCAGCTTCACCGAGTTCGTGCCCACCGACCGTGACCCGTCCTGGCTGCCGCACGCCGACGCGGTCGGCATCGAGTCCGACCGCGAGTACGGCGTGGCGGTGCTGCGCGAGCTGCGCGCCGAACTGGGCCGCCGCGCCGACCTGCTGAAGCGGCACGGCGTCAGCCGCCTGGCGGACCTGCCGCCGAACGCCCGGCCGCCCCGGATCGTCACCGTCGTCGACGAGTTCCACGTGCTGTTCGCCGGCAACGACGCGCTGGCCCGGCAGGCCGTCGACCTGATCGAGGAACTGGCCCGCAAGGGCCGCTCGTACGGCCTGCACCTGGTGCTGGCGAGCCAGAGCACCACCGGCATCGAGGCGCTCTACGGCCGGGCCGAGGCGATCTTCGGGCAGTTCCCGCTGCGGATCGCGCTACCCGGCGGCGACGCCGTGCTGGACCCGCGCAACGACGCCGCGCGCGGGCTCACCGTCGGCACGGCAGTGGTGAACACCGGCGCCGGGGCGCCCGGCCCGGACGTGGAGGTGCGGTTCCCCGACGCGCACGCGGCGTCCGCCGACCTCGCCGCGCTGCGCCACGAGCTGCACGCGTCCCGCCCGGCCGGGGCGCGCCCGCCGGCCGTCTTCCGGGGACACGAGACGCCCCGGCTCACCGACGACAGTGCCTGGGCGGCGCTGACCCCGGGCACCGACCCGCCGTACGCGCTCGTCGGCCGCGTGGTCGACGTCCCCGGCAGCCCGGCCGGGTTCGCGCTCGACGGCAGCCCGGGCCGGCACCTCGCGGTGGTCGGCACCTCGGCGGCCGGCGCGGACGTGCTCCGGTCGGCCACCCTGTCCCTGGCCCGCCAGCACGTCCCCGGCACCGCACGGTTCCTGTTCGTGCCGCTGGCGCCGGGCACCACGGACGCCGCCGACGACCTCGCCATGACGCTCGCCGCCGCCGGGCACCCGGTCCGGCGCCTCGACGCCGGCGCGCTGCGCGCCCAGCTCGCCGAGGCCGCGACCGGCGACGCCCCGGCGACCGGGCGCACCTACCTGGTGGTGTTCGGGATGGACGCCGCCGCGACGACGCTGGCCGTCTCCGACCCGGCGACGTTCCGCTCCGGGTACGACGACCTGCGCGCCGTGCTGCGCCAGGGCCCGTCGCGCGGGGTGCACCTGCTCGGCTGGTGGCGCGGGCTGCGCCGCCTCACCGACGACCTCGGCGGCAGCGGGCACCGCGACGACGTGACCGGCCTGGTCGCGCTGAACGTCCCCGCCGCCGACCTGGGCCTGCACCTCGGCGTGCACGACCTGGCGTACGTCCCGCGCGAGGGGCGCGCCCTGCTGGTCGACCGGCACGAGCACCGCACCGCGCTGATCGTGCCGTTCGCCGCCGGGGGAGATATCACGTGAGCGCGAGGAGTGAGCCGGGTTTGCGAGCCCCGGAGTCGCGAACGGAAGACGGCCCAGCATGAGCGGATTCGACGAGTACGCGGCGCTGCTGCGGGAGCTGTCCACCCGGCAGCGCGGCGGGGAGCGGGAGATCGCGGCCGAGGCGGAGCGCCGCCGTGGCCTCCAGTCCGCCGTCGACACGCTCGGGCAGCGGCTCGCCGCCCAGGGGCAGCACCTGGACCGGCTCGGGCAGGCGATCGGCGTGCCGATGACGTCGGTACCGGCGGAGGCACCGGCGCCGGTGATGGCTGCCGGTGGGGGAGCGCCGGATCTCGCGCCCGGACCGGGGGACGGGGTGACCGGCGGCGCAGCCGACGCGCCGGGGCGGCCGGATGTCGGGGCGTACCCCTCGGGTGGTGTTCCGGCGCCGCGGGCCGGCGACCCGGCGGCGGAGCTGGCGGCGGCGGGGCGGCTCGCCGAGGAGGCCGACGTGTTCGGGCAGCAGGCCGACGCGCTGGCCCGCACGCCGGTGCTGCTGCCCACCTGGTCGGCGCCGGCGCGGGCGGTGGTGGTGTACGCGGGCTGCGCGCTCGTCGGCTCGCTGCTGATGCTGATCGCGATAGTGGGTTCGTCGCTGCCGGTGACCGGTCTGGACCTGGTGGCGGCGCTGAGCTGCGCGGGCGTGCCGTTGATGTCCTTCGTGGCGGGTCAGGTGGTGCTCGCCCGCTGGGGCCGCCCGGTGGTGGAGGGTGACGCGCCGCCGGCCGGACGGTACGTGCCGCTGGGTTTCGTGATCTGCGCGCTGGTCTCCCCGTCCTTCTTCTGCCTCTACCTCCTCCTCTTCCGCCTTCTGCGCTGACAGCGGGGCGGGGCGGGGCGGGGCGGTAGGCTGCGCGCGGGTCGGTGAGCTGGGGAGGGCGTGTGAGCGCGGCGGAGATCATCGCCAGGCTGGCGGCGGCGGCACAGAAGCTGGACGAGGCCAAGGCGCGCACCGCCGCCGCCGCGCAGGACGCGGCCGAGGCGCGGGCGCTGGTGGCGGGCGCGCTGGAGGGGGCGACGGCGGGGCCGCTGATCGGCGCCATCGACTCCTACCGGCAGGCGCTGGCACAGGCCGCGCAGGGCGGGGAACCGGCGCGGCAGCACGTGCAGGAGACCATCGCGAAGGTCCAGGCGCTGGGCAACTGAGCCCGGTCCGGCATGCCGGTTTGCGCGCAGGGCGCGACAAGAGTTACCGCCGCGTAACTTTTCATTGACGTGTGTGAAATCGGACACGCATCATCGTGTCCACGATCGATCGGATCCCACCCGTCCCCCCCCCGGGTACGCCCGGGTGCCTCCCCCCGGAGGTGCAGCCCATGCTGCTCCGAACGATCCTGGCCGTCACCACCGCCGCCACCGTCCTGCTCGTCCCGGCCGCCGCCCAGGCCGCCACCGCCGAACCCGCCGCCCCGTCGGACACGGCCACCGTCGCCACCGCCGCGCAACGGGCCGCCGCCGCGGCCGCCGACCCGGTGATCGTGGTCGGCGGCCTCAGTGGAATCTCCATCGCGTACGAGCCGATCGCCGCCCGGCTGCGCGCCGACGGCTACCGGGTCTCGATCTTCCAGTTGCCGAACCTCGGTCTCGGCGACATCCGCGAGTCCGCCCGCGCGTTGTCGTCCTATGTGGACCGGGTGCGCGCCGGCACCGGCGCGGCGCGCGTCGACCTGGTCGGCCACTCCGAGGGCGGCCTGGTCAGCCGCTGGTACGTCAAGTACCTCGGCGGCGCGGCCACCGTCGACCAGTACGTCAGCCTGGGCAGCCCGCAGTACGGCACCTACGTCGCCAACCTGGTCGCCTTCCTCGGGCTGGGCAGCTGCGCCGGAGTGATCGCCTGCCAGCAGATGACCATCGGGTCGAGCTTCCTCGCCGACCTCAACGCCGGGGACGACACCCCCGGCCCGGTCCGGTGGGCGACGGTGCGCACCTGGCAGGACGAACTGGTCCGGCCGGTCGACAACGCCGTGCTCGCCGACGGCGCGACGAACATCCTGGTGCAGGCGTGGTGCCCGCTGCGGGTGGTCGGCCACCTCGGGCTGGTGCTGGACGGCACCACGTACACGGCGGTACGCCAGGTGCTCTCCGGCGCCGCGGTCCAGCCGAACTGCTTCGCGGTCTGAGCCACGTGCCCGGGCCCGCCGCCGCGCGGTCCCGGGCACGTTCAGTCCGCGTCCCGTCCCCTGATCACGTCGGCGGCCCGCCAGGCCAGCGCGGTCACCGGGGCGTTGGTCCAGCCCGCCACCATCACCGGAAGCACCGACGCGTCGGCCACCCGCAGCCCGTCCACGCCGCGTACCCGCAGCCGCGGATCGACCACGTGGTCGTCGCCGGTGCCCATCGCGCAGGTGCCGATCGCGTGGTAGCCGCAGTAGCCGCGTGCCACCGCCGCCTCGACGATCTCCGCGTCGGTGGTGGTCGCCGTCCCGGGTACCGTCTCGGCCCGGATGCGCTTCGCGATCGGGCCGGTGCCGAAGAACTCCCGCATCCGGCGGAACAGGTCCACCGCCACCCGCCGGTCGTGCGCGGTGGCGAGGTAGTTCGCCACGATGGCCGGCGGCGTACGCGGGTCCGCGCCGGTGATCGTCAGGCTGCCCTCGCTGTCCGGGCGGGTCACCGTGCCCAGGCACATCAGCCCCGGCTCCCGTTCCAGTTCGAGCGCCTTGCCGGGCCGGGGCGGGGCGGCCGAGAACGGCGCCATCAGCAGGTGCGCGTCCGGGCGGTCCAGGTCGGGGCGGGACTTGAGGTGGGCCGCCACGTCCAGCACCGGCAGGGCGAGCGGGCCGCCCCCGGTGAGCAGCCAGCGCAGTGTGGCCCGGGCCTGCCCGAGCGGGCTGCCGATGGTCATGTTGTGGCCGCCGCGTTCGGCGAGGCGGTACTGGAGCACCATCGACCGGTGCTCGCGGAGCCCGGCGCCGACCCGGGGCCGGTCGAGCAGCACCGGCACCCCTGCCGCGCGCAGCGTGTCCGCCGGACCGATGCCGGAGACCTGCAACAGGTGCGGGGTGGCCAGGGCGCCGGCGGCGAGGATCACCTCACCCGCCGCCCGGTACGTGGTCTCCCCGCCGCCGCGCGCCACCCGTACACCGGTGGCCCGGCCGCCCTCGACGAGCACCCGCAGGACGACGGCGCCGACCTCGACGGTCAGGTTGGGCCGGCGCCGCACCGGGTGCAGGAACGCGTCAGCGGCACTGACCCGGCGTCCGGCGCGGATCGTGGCGGTCGGGTAGCCGATCCGCTCGTCGTCGTGGGCGTCCAGGTCGTCGGCGTGGCGCCAGCCCAGCTCGGCGCCGGTCGCCACCATCTCCTCGGCGAGCGGGTCGGTGCCGGTGGCGATGGACAGCCGCACCGGGCCGCCGGTGCCCCGGTGCGGCGCGGGCCCGAGCGGGTGGTCCTCCAGTTGCGGGAACACCCGGCCCATGACCGACCAGCCCCAGCCCAGCGGTTCGAGGGCGTCCCAGTCCCGGGCCGCGCCGCGGCTCCAGATCATGCCGTTCACCGACGTCGAGCCGCCGATCATCCGTCCGCGCTGCCAGATCTCCTGGCGGCCCGGCCCGGTGGTGGCCGGGTAGTGCCAGGCGGTGCGCTCGTCGTCCATCAGCCGGGAGAACGCCTTGGGCACCCGCACGTACGGGCTGCGGTCCCACCCGCCCGCCTCCAGCAGCAGCACCCGCGTTCCCGGATCCTCGGTGAGCCGGTTGGCCAGCACGCATCCCGCCGCGCCGGCCCCCACGATGACGTAGTCGAACTCCTCCACAGGGGACCCCCACTCATGAGAATCCCTCTGACAGTAGTTGTCCGGTCACGTTCCGCGAAAGGGCCGGGCGCGTCCGGGTCAGGCGGCCTTGGCCAGCGCCTCGAACTCGTCGTCGGTCAGCTCCACCCCGGCCGCCGCCACGTTCTCCTCCAGGTGCGCCACCGACGACGTACCCGGGATCGGCAGCATCACCGGCGACCGGCGCAGCAGCCAGGCCAGCGCGAGCTGCGCCGGACTGGCGCCGTGCGCGGTCGAGATCGCGTCCAGCGGGCCGCCGGGGCGGGCCAGGTTGCCGGTGGCGATCGGGAACCACGGGATGAACGCCAGGTCGTGGCGCTCGCAGTGCTCCAGCACGTCCTCCGCGCTGCGGTCGGCCAGGTTGTAGAGGTTCTGCACGGACACGATCGGCGCGATCGCCCGGGCCGCCTCGATCTCCTCGACGCTGACCTGGGACAGCCCGATGTGCCGGATCTTGCCCTCCTGGCGCAGCAGCGCCAGCTCACCGAGCTGGTCGGCCAGCGGCACCTTCGCGTCGATGCGGTGCAACTGGTAGAGCGGGATGCAGTCCAGGCCCAGGTGGCGCAGGCTCAGCTCGCACTGCTGGCGCAGATACTCCGGGCGGCCCACCGGCCGCCAGTCGTCCGGGCCGGAGCGGGTCAGCCCGGCCTTCGTCGCGATGACCAGGTCGTCGGCGTACGGGTGCAGCGCCTCGCGGATCAGCAGCTCGCTGACGAACGGCCCGTACGAGTCGGCGGTGTCGATGAACGTGACGCCCAGCTCGTACGCGCGGCGCAGCACCCGTACCGCCTCGGCCGGATCCTTCGGGTCGCCCCACACGCCGGGGCCGGTGAGCTGCATCGCCCCGTAGCCGAGGCGGTCGACCGGCAGGTCGCCACCGATCCGGTAGCTGCCCGACGCCTTGGCGGGCTGGGTGCTGGTGGCCATTCGTGGTCCTCCTGTGCTCGTTCGTACCTCGCGGGGCGGTGCTGCGCCCCGACCCCGGGACATTCCCCGAATCGTGGCGGCGAAGCACCGGTAGTTGCGGCGAGCGGCCCCGGCGCACCGGTCCGCCGTGGGAGGCTGGACGGGACGGTGGTCAGGAGGTGCGCATGGCCGCGACGCCACGGCTCGACTTCGCGCTCGACACGTACGAGTGCATCGTGCTCTACCCGGGGCCCTCGGGACGGGCCCTGCCGGACGAGACCGTGCAGCGGTTGCAGGCCGAGCACCTCCAGCACATGCGGGCGCTGCAGCGGCGCGGCATCGTGCTCGTGGACGGGTCGGTCGACGGCCCGGCCCGGGAGCCCGACCCGCCGATCGGTTTCGGCCTGGCCCGGACCGGTTCGGTGGACGACGTCCGTAGCGTGATGGAGGCCGACCCGGCGGTGCAGGCCGGGCTCTACCGGGTCGAGGTGCTCACCTTCCTCTGCCCGGCCGGCTCACTCGAGTTCCCGCTGGTCAAGACGGAGAGCTGAGGCGCGACGCCCGCCCCTCCGACGGCACCGATCGCTGCCGCGTACCCAGTGCCCGCCCACTGCCGGACGGCCGGGCGCGGCGGCCCCACAGTGCCCCCGGCCGGTCCGTGACGGGGAGCGGTACGATTTCTCACCGCGCGGTCGCTGATGCCCGCCACACGACGTTCCGGTGCGGTACGCCTACCGCCCGCCCACGCGGTTGACGCGCGTCGTTGGACAAATGTTCCGCAGTCCGCAAGGGGTCGGCCGGGAGGCCGATCCGGAGGAGAGACTAGCCTGATGGGCGTGACACGCCGCGCGAAGATCGTCTGCACTCTCGGCCCCGCAACCGCGTCCCCGGAGCGTATCCGCGGCCTCGTCGAGGCGGGCATGAACGTGGCGAGGCTCAACTTCAGCCACGGCAGTCACGCCGACCACGAATCGGTCTACCGGCTGGTCCGCGAGGCGGCCGAGGCGGCCGGCCGGCCGGTCGCCGTGCTCGCCGACCTCCAGGGCCCCAAGATCCGCCTCGGCCGGTTCGCCGACGGCCCGCACGAGTGGCGCACCGGCGACTCGGTGGTGATCACCGGCGACGAGGTGGAGGGCACCAAGGAGCGGGTCTCCTGCACCTACCGCAAGCTGCCGCAGGAGGTGAAGCCGGGCGACCGGCTGCTGATCGACGACGGCCGGGTCGCCGTCGAGGTCAGCGACGTCACCGGCAACGACATCCGGTGCCTGGTCACCGAGGGTGGCCCGGTCTCCAACAACAAGGGCGTCTCGCTGCCGAACGTCGCGGTGAGCGTCCCGGCCCTGTCCGACAAGGACGCCGAGGACCTGCGCTTCGCCCTCGGCCTCGGCGTCGACCTGGTCGCGCTCTCCTTCGTCCGCTCGCCGGAGGACATCAAGCTCGTCCACTCGATCATGGACGAGGAGGGCGTGCGCCGCCCGGTCCTGGCCAAGGTCGAGAAGCCGGAGGCGGTCGACCACCTCGAGGCGATCGTGCTCTCCTTCGACGGGGTCATGGTCGCCCGCGGCGACCTCGGCGTCGAACTGCCGCTGGACCAGGTGCCGCTGGTGCAGAAGCGCGCCGTGCAGCTCTGCCGGGAGAACGCCAAGCCGGTCATCGTGGCCACCCAGATGCTCGACTCGATGATCGAGAACTCCCGCCCGACCCGCGCCGAGGCCTCCGACGTGGCGAACGCGGTGCTCGACGGCGCGGACGCGGTGATGCTCTCCGGCGAGACCAGCGTCGGCAAGTACCCGGTGCTCACCGTCAGCACCATGGCGAAGATCATCACCACCACCGAGGCCGGCTCGATCGCCGTCCCCCGGTTGCAGCACGATCCGCGTACGCACGGCGGCGCGCTCACCGTCGCCGCCTCGTCGATCGCCCGGGCCATCGGCGCCAAGGCCATGGTCGCGTTCTCGCAGACCGGTGACACCGTCAAGCGGCTGGCCCGGCTGCACTGCGACCTGCCGCTGCTGGCGTTCACGCCGGTGCCGGAGGTGCGCAACCAGCTCGCGCTGTCCTGGGGCGTCGAGACGTTCCTGATGCCGTTCGTCCAGCACACCGACGACATGTTCCGCCAGGTCGACCAGGCGCTGCTCGGCCTCAACCGGGCCAACCCGGGCGACTACGTGGTGATCGTGGCGGGCAGCCCGCCCGGCACCCCCGGTTCCACCAACACGCTGCGCGTGCACCAGCTCGGTTCGCTGGTCGACGCCGCTTCGGCGCGAGCTCTTCAATGAGTGGTGTGGCCACCGGGCAGGCGGCGGTCGACCAGCTGCTGGAGGTGCTCGACCTCGCCCGTACCGGAGAGATGACCTTCCGGGGGATGAGCCCGCCGGTGGGCCCGCAGCGGGTCTACGGCGGGCAGGTCGCCGGCCAGGCCCTGGTCGCGGCCGGCCGCACCGTCGACGCGGAGCGGGCCGTGCACTCCCTGCACGGCTACTTCGTGCGCCCCGGCGACCCGGCCGAGCCGATCGAGTACCAGGTGGAGAACGTCCGTGACGGCCGCTCCTTCTCGGTACGCCGCTCGGTGGCGTTGCAGCACGACAAGCCGATCTTCTTCATGTCGGCGTCGTTCCAGCGCCAGGAGGAGGGGCTGGACCACCATGCCCCGCTCCCGCCGGACGTACCCGGCCCGGACGACGTGCCGACCATGGCCGACCGGCTGTCCCGCTACCCGGAGCGCCTGGGTATCTGGGGGATGATCCCGCGCCCGATCGACGTGCGCTACGTCGGCGAGCCCGGCTGGGTCCGCCCCGGCGACCGCCCGGCCGAACCGCACCAGCGGGTGTGGATGCGCCTGGACGGCAAGCTGCCGGACGATCCGCTGCTGCACGCGTGCGCCCTCACGTACGCCTCCGACCTGACGCTGCTGGACTCGGTGCTGTCGGTGCACGGCGAGGTGTGGGGCCCGGGCGGTGTGGTCGGCGCGAGCCTCGACCACGCGCTGTGGTTCCACAGGTCGTTCCGCGCCGACGAGTGGTTCCTGTACGACTGCTGGAGCCCGTCCGCGTCGGGCGCCCGCGGCCTGGCCACGGGCCGGATGTTCACCACCGGCGGCCGGCACATCGCCAGCGCCGTCCAGGAGGGGCTGCTGCGGCGGGTCGGCGACTGACCGTCCGGCCGATGATCGTCCGGGCGCGGGTCGGGCGGCAGGTCCGCACCGCAGCGGACTAACCTGGCCGTATGCGTCTCTCCGCCCGGGTCGACTATGCCCTCCGCGCGGCCGCTGAGCTGGCCTCGGTCGCGGACGGGGGAAGCACCGGACGGAGCCGCCCGGTGACCGCCGAGCAGATCGCCCGCGCCCAGGACATCCCGCCGAAGTTCCTCGAGAGCATCCTGCTGCAACTGCGCCGGGGCGGCATCGTGCACGCCCAGCGTGGCCCCGAGGGCGGCTACTGGCTGGCCCGGCCGGCCGGCGAGATCTCCCTGGCCGAGGTGATCCGCGTCATCGACGGTCCACTCGCGCACGTGCGCGGGCAGCGCCCGGAACAGCTCGGCTACCAGGGCGCGGCACGCGCGTTGCAGGACGTCTGGATCGCGCTGCGGGCCAGCGAGCGGGAGATCCTGGAGCTGGTCACCATCGCCGACGTGGCCGCCGGCGCGCTGCCCGGCCGCGTCAACGAACTGGCCGCCGACCCGCGCGCCTGGAGCTGACCACACCGTCCGGCGTCTCCTACCAACCGGATGGGGGACTTGACCCGGGGTGCCCTCGTGCCGCATTGTCGACCAAGTTGATAGGAGATACCGAAAAGTCAGGGGGCGCTCGTGCGCAAGCTGCTGGTCCTCGCCCTCGTCGGGCTCGCCGCGCAACTCGTCGACGGCGCGCTCGGCATGGCGTACGGGCTGACCTCTTCCACGCTTCTCCTGTTCGCCGGCGTGGCTCCGGCCGCGGCGTCCGCCTCGGTGCACCTGGCCGAGATCGGCACGACGCTCGCCGCAGGCGTCTCGCACTGGCGTTTCGGCAACGTCGACTGGAAGGTGGTCGGCCGCATCGCGCTCCCCGGCGCGATCGGCGCGTTCGCCGGGGCGACATTCCTCAGCTCCATCTCCACCGAGGCGGCGGCGCCGTGGATGGCCGCCATCCTGTTCACGCTCGGCGCGTACCTGCTGGTGCGGTTCTCCCGGCCGCTGCGCGCCAACCGTGCCGCCGGCCGGCTCCGCAGCCGCTTCCTCGCCCCGCTCGGCCTGGTCGCCGGCTTCGTCGACGCCACCGGCGGCGGTGGCTGGGGTCCGGTCGCCACCCCGGCCCTGCTCGTCTCCGGCCGGATGGAACCCCGCAAGGTCATCGGCTCGGTGGACACCTCCGAGTTCGTGGTGGCCGGCGCGGCCAGCATCGGCTTCCTCATCGGCCTGGGCTCCGAGGGCTTCCTGCTGCCCACGGTGGCCGCCCTTCTGGTCGGCGGCCTGATCGCCGCGCCGATCGCGGCCTGGCTGGTCCGCATCGTCCCCGCCCAACTGCTCGGCGCCGTGATCGGCGGCGTGATCGTGCTGACGAACGCCCGCACGCTGCTGAGCGCCGGCGGCGTGGGCGGCTCGGTGCCGGTCGTGGTGTACGTGCTGCTCGGCGCCGCCTGGCTGATCGCCGTCGGGCTGGCGGTGCGCGCCCTGCGCCGTACCCGCCGGGCCCGCGCCACCGTCGAGGCGGCCCTCGCCGACGGCCCTGCTCCGGCGGGAGAGGCCGCCGCGGCGGCGCCGGCGGAGTCGGGGGTGCCGGGGGAGTTCGCCGAGCCGGGTGAGTCCGCCGAGCCGGCGGAGCCTGCGGCGTCGGGGGAGTCTGCCGGGCCGGCGGAGTCGCGGAAGCTCGCCGCAGCCGTCGAAGGCTGAGCCCTCAGCTCTCTGCGGGGCGTGCTCCCGCACCCGCCCGGGGGGTGTTCCTCGGCGTGTCGCCCCTTGGCCGACACAAGCATTCCAACCGGTATGCCTCTCGGTCATATTGATGACCGAGAGGCATACCGGTTGTCGGTTGTCCCGCCGCCCGCCGCCCGCCGCCCGCCGCCTGCCGCCCGCCGTGCCGTCGACGTGCCGATCGCTGACCGCCGCCGCGCCGGCCGCCACTGTGCCGGGACGGGGTGGAAGGTGCGTGCGAGGTGCGCGGTGAGCCCGGCGCTTGTGGGCGTGTCCAGCGGTGACCTAGGCTGACGGAGCGCGGAGCCGAATCATTGACGTCGATGTGTCGACGTCGCTCGTCGCGTCACGGCACGAATTCGCCGGTCCGGGCAGGCCGGCGCTCGCCCCGTGCCTGACCTCCGCGAAAGGCATTCCCCCGTGCACCTCATCACCCCACGCCGCCGGATCGCGCTGCTCGCCGCGGCTTCGGCGGTCACCCTGTCGGCCGGCGCGCTCACCACGATGACCGCCGCGGCGGCGGCCGCCGCCTGCCGGGTCGACTACCGGATCACCAACCAGTGGAGCGGCGGCTTCGGCGCCGACGTGACAGTGACCAACCTCGGCGACCCGGTCAACGGCTGGACCCTCGGCTGGAGCTTCGCCGCCGGCCAGCAGGTCGTCCAGGCGTGGAACGCGACGGTCAGCCAGTCCGGCGCGCAGGTGAGCGCCCGCGACGCCGGCTACAACGCGGCCATCGGCACCGGCGGCACCGCGAACTTCGGCTTCAACGGTTCGTGGAACAACTCGGCTAACCCGGTCCCGGCCGCGTTCACGCTGAACGGCACCGCCTGCACCGGCGCGCCGTCCACCAGCGGGCCCCCGTCGACGCCACCACCGAGCACGCCCCCGCCCACCACACCGCCACCGACCACGACCCCGCCGCCGACCACCCCGCCGGCCGGCGCGAAGCAGATGGAGGACCTCGACCGAGGGCTGGTCAGCGTCCGCTCCGGCAGCGGGAACCTGGTCTCCTGGCGGCTGCTCGGCACCGAGACCACCGGGGTTTCGTTCAACCTGTACCGGGGCGGCACCAAGGTCAACGGCAGTCCGATCACCGGCGCCACCACGTACCTGGACAGCGGCGCGGCGGCCGGATCGGCGTACACCGTGCGGGCCGTGGTGAACGGCGCCGAGCAGGCGGCGTCCGCCCCGGCGCTCCAGTTCGCCAACGGTTACCTGGACGTGCCGATCCAGCCGCCGCCCGGCGGCACCACCCCCTCCGGGGAGGGCTACAGCTACGCGGCGAACGACGCGAGCGTCGGTGACCTCGACGGCGACGGCCGGTACGAGTTCGTGCTCAAGTGGGACCCGTCGAACGCCAAGGACAACTCGCAGTCCGGCTACACCGGCAACGTCTACGTCGACGCGTACACGCTCACCGGCACCCGGCTGTGGCGCATCGACCTGGGTCGCAACATCCGCGCCGGCGCCCACTACACCCAGTTCCAGGTGTACGACTACGACGGCGACGGCGACGCCGAGGTGGCCATGAAGACCGCCGACGGCACCCGCTCCGGCACCGGCCAGGTGATCGGGAACGGCTCGGCCGACCACCGCAACTCCAGCGGCTACGTACTCGCCGGCCCGGAGTACCTGACCATGTTCGACGGCCGCACCGGCGCCGCGCTCTCCACTGTCGACTACGACCCGCCGCGCGGCACCGTCTCCTCCTGGGGCGACTCGTACGGCAACCGGGTCGACCGGTTCCTCGCCGGCACCGCGTACCTGGACGGGCAGCGCCCCTCGCTGATCATGGCGCGGGGCTACTACACCCGGGCCGTCGTCGCGGCCTGGGACTTCCGCGACGGCACGCTGCGCAAGCGCTGGACGTTCGACTCGAACGCCTCCGGCAACGGCGCCGCCGCCGGCCAGGGCAACCACCAGCTCTCCGTGGCCGACGTGGACAACGACGGCCGCCAGGAGATCGTGTACGGCGCCGCCACGATCGACGACAACGGCCGGCTGCTGTACTCCACCGGCAACGGCCACGGCGACGCGCTGCACGTCGGCGACCTCGACCCGTCCCGCTCCGGTCTGGAGGTGTTCAAGGTCGACGAGGACGGCAGCAAGCCCAGCTCCTGGATGGCCGACGCGCGCACCGGGCAGATCATCTGGCAGACCGCGCCGAGCGGCGACAACGGCCGCGGCGTCTCCGGCGACGTCTGGGCGGGCAGCCCGGGTGCCGAGTCCTGGTCGTCAGCCGTCGACGGGCTGCTCAACACCCGGGGCCAGAACGTCGGGCGCAAGCCGTCGTCGGCGAACTTCCTGATCTGGTGGGACGGCGACCCGGTCCGGGAACTGCTCGACGCCACGAAGATCGACAAGTACGGCACCGGCGGCGAGACCCGGCTGCTCACCGGCAGCGGCGTCGCCTCGAACAACGGCACCAAGTCCACCCCGGCGCTCTCGGCCGACCTGCTCGGCGACTGGCGGGAGGAGGTCGTCTGGCGCACCTCCGACAGCACCGCGCTGCGGATCTACAGCACGCCGGTGACCACCGGCCTGCGGCTGCCGACACTGATGCACGACCCGCAGTACCGGGTGGCGGTGGCCTGGCAGAACACCGCCTACAACCAGCCGCCGCACCCGGGCTTCCACCTGGGCGACGGCATGAGCACCCCGCCCGCGCCGAACATCTACCTGCGCTGAAACGGCAGGCACCGGGTCGCCGGCCGCGGAATCCGCTCCGCCGGCGACCCGGTGCACCACACCGCAGCATTCCCGACCCGTCCCGACCGGGAATGCCGTACCACCACCGAGGACAAAGTTAGGCGTCCTGCGCGACGCTGCGGTGACGTGGCTATGAAGAGCGTGTTTCAGCCCTCCCGGCGCAGCCCGCCCGCCACCTTCCCGGCGATCAGCTCGAACGAGCGGACCCGGTCCGCCACGTCGTACACCATCGTGGTGAGCATCAGCTCGTCCGCGCCGGTGCGCTCGAGCAGCTCACCGAGCTGCCGGGCCACCGTCTCCGGTGAGCCGGTCGCCTGGCCGTCGCGGCGCTGGGCGACGAACTCCCGCTCGAACTCCGAGTACGGGTACGCCGCCGCCTCCTCCGGCGTGACCAGCGGCTCCGGCCGCCCCGACCGCAGCTTCAGGAACGACAGCCCGGCCGGCCCGGCCAGCCACTCGGCCCGCTCGTCGGTCTCCGCGCAGACCGCGTTGACAGCCACCATCGCGTACGGCCGGTCCAGCCACTGCGACGGCCGGAAGTTCTGCCGGTAGAGCTGCAACGCCGGAATCGTGTTCTGCGAGCTGAAGTGGTGCGCGAACGAGAACGGCAGCCCGAGCAGACCGGCGAGCTGCGCGCTGAACCCGCTCGACCCGAGCAGCCACACCTGCGGCGACTGGCCGCGGCCCGGCGTCGCGGTGATCGGGCCCGGCTCGGCACCGGAGAAGTAGTTCATCAGGTCGGCCAGCTCACGCGGGAAGTGCTCCGCGGACAGGCCCTCCATGGTGCGGCGCAGCGCCAGCGCGGTCACCTGGTCGGTGCCGGGCGCCCGGCCGATGCCCAGGTCGATGCGGCCCGGGTGCAGCGCGTCGAGGGTGCCGAACTGCTCGGCCACCACCAGCGGCGCGTGGTTGGGCAGCATCACCCCGCCCGAACCGAGCCGGATCGTGCTGGTGTGCGCCGCCAGGTGCGCGAGCAGCACCGCCGGCGCGGAACTCGCGATCGCGGGCATGTTGTGGTGCTCGGCCACCCAGAACCGGCGGTAGCCCAGCTCCTCGGTGCGGCGGGCCAGCTCCGTGGTGTACCGCAGCGCCTCACCGGCACTGCCGGTCGCCGCCACCGGGGCAAGATCAAGAACAGACATGGGTACGTCGATCACAGCGTGGTGCAACAGGCCACGTGCCGGAATTGTTCCGCCGGGTGCGCTACCCCATACCCCGGGCCTGCTCGAAGATCAGGCTGGTCTGGGTGTGCTGCACCACCGGATCGACTGCGAGATGGTCGAGGACGAAGTCCCGCAGCGCGTCACCGGAGGCGGCCCGCACGTGCAGCACGTAGTCCTCCGCGCCCGCCACGTGGAACACCGACACCACCCCCGGCAGCCGCACCGACCGGGCCCGGAACGCGTCCACGGCGGCCCGCTCGTGCGCCGTCAACCGCACCGAGACCAGCGCCTGCAACGGCAGACCCACCGCCGCCGGGTCCACCTCGGCGTGGAACCCGCGGATCGCCCCGCACTCCCGCAGCGCCCGGGTACGCGTCAGGCACGTCGACGGCGCCACCCCCACCCGCTCGGCCAGCGCGTTGTTCGGCAGCCGGCCGTCCGCCGCCAGCTCGGTGAGGATCGCGCGGTCGACGTCGTCCAGGCCGGCGAACGGCCGTACATCATTCGGTGCGGCAGGCATGTGAGCATCCTTCACCGAATCACCGCCGAGCGAAAGCGTGATTGGCAGAATCTTCTTCGCTGCTATTGCCTCTAGCCGTCGTCATGTTCGACAGTTCCGGCATGACTTCCGTGGACACCGCAGCCGTACACGCCGGGCGCGCCGACCTCGCCGGGCTCGGCGTCCACGTCCCGCCCATCGACCTGTCCACCACCAACCCGCTGCCCTCGGTCGTCGGCGGCGGCGACGACTACGAGACGCTCGCCACCGGCGGCACCCTCCCGGCCGGCGGCAGCGCCGTCTACCAGCGCCTCTGGAACCCCACAGTGGCCCGGTTCGAGACCGCGCTCGCCCAGCTCGAAGGCACCGCCGAAGCCGTCGCGTTCGCCAGCGGCATGGCCGCGCTCACCGCCACCCTGCTCGCCGCCACCCGCGACGGCAAGCGGCACGTCGTCGCCGTCCGTCCCCTCTACGGCGGCACCGACCACGTCCTCGCCACCGGCCTGCTCGGCACCGAGGTCACCTGGGCCACCACCGCCGACGTGGCCGCCGCGATCCGCCCCGACACCGCCCTGGTCGTGGTCGAGACCCCGGCGAACCCCAGCCTCGACCTGGTCGACATCGCCGCGCTCGCCGACGCCGCCGGTGACGTCCCGCTGCTCGTCGACAACACCGTCGCCACCCCGGTGCTCCAGCAGCCCGCCCGCCACGGCGCCGCGCTCGTGCTGCACAGCGCCACCAAGAGCATCGGCGGTCACGGCGACGTCCTCGCCGGCGTGATCGCCTGCGGACCCGAGTGGGCCGCCCGGCTGCGCCAGGTCCGTGCCGTCACCGGCGCCGTCCTGCACCCGCTCGGCGCGTACCTGCTGCACCGCGGCATCCAGACCCTCCCGCTGCGCGTCCGCGCCCAGCAGGCCGGCGCGGAGAAGCTCGCCGCCTGGCTCGCCGGGCACCCCGCCGTCGAGCGCGTCCACCACCCGTCGCTGCACGACCCGGCCGGGCTGGTCGGCCGCCAGATGTCCGGCACCGGCAGCCTGCTCGCCTTCGAGGTACGCGGCGGCGCGCCCGCCGCGGCCGAGGTCGCCGGCGCCTGCGAACTGATCACGCACGCGGTGTCGCTCGGCGGCGTCGACACGCTGATCCAGCACCCGGCCTCGCTCACCCACCGGCCGGTTGAGGGCGACGCCAAGCCCTGCGGCGGACTGCTGCGCGTCTCGGTCGGCCTGGAGGACCCGGAGGACCTGCGGGCGGACCTCGCGCGGGCACTGTCGCGGATCTGACGTCGCCCGGCAGGGCGCGTCCGCGGTGTCGTCCGGTCACGACTTCGGGCCCACGTGCCGGTCGAGGGCGGCGACCGCCTCCCGGCGGGCCACCGACAGGGAGTTGCGGCGGTTCATCCGCCAGGCGATGCCGAGCCGGTCGAGGGCCCACTGACAGAGGCCCATGATGTCGGCGGACTCGTTGACGAACATGTAGCGCGGGTAGACGTACTTCTTGCCGCGCACGGTCACGCGGTTGCTGACCCGGCAGCCGTCGGAGTGGAAGAGGCCACGCAGGAAGTCGCCCGGGTGCGCCTCGACGACGGCCCGCTGCCAGTCAGCCAGGACGATCGGGCGCTCGTGCTTCTTGCCCGGCCCGTGCTGGGGGAACAGGCAGGGCCAGTGCATCCCGTAACTCTGCACGGAGACGCACCCTCGCTTCTGCACCCGCTGCACCGACGTGGCTAGGACCGCCCTCATCGCGTCCTCGCAGGCGGCGATCAGGTCCGGCCAGGCGTCGGCGCAGAAGACGCGCAGGACCGGCACCCGGCCCACGACGAGATGACCGTCACCGAGGTAGAGGCCGAGGAGGTAGGCATACTGCGCCGGTTCTGGCGGATCGCCGACACCTGCCCGGCAGCGGAAACAGCGCTCCGCGGTGCTCCGTTGCCTCGGCTCGGGGCGCTCCTTGCACCAGTGCCGCACGGTCGGATAGGACAATCCGACGGCGCGGGCGGCCTCGGCGACAGTCGCTCCGGCGAGGTACAGGCTTCGTGCGTGGGCGCGTATCTCGGGTGGATGCACCAGGTCATTTTCGAACGCCTGTATGACAATTTGTGCCCCCGGTGGGATTCGAACCCACACTGTATGCAGTTTGAGTGCATGGCCTCTGCCGGTTGGGCTACAGGGGCTTCTGTAGTTCGGCTCCAACAGGTTACCTACTAGGCTAGGGGCGGCGACACCCGGCAGGGCGGGTGTCGGGCTCGAACCGGTGGGAGTGGCTCGTGGGCGAGATGCAGGCGGACGCCGAGCGCAAGCGCGTTCTGATCGCCGAGGACGAGGCGCTCATCCGGCTGGACCTGGCCGAGATGCTCGTCGAAGAGGGCTACGACGTGGTCGGCGAGGCCGGTGACGGCGAGACCGCCGTCAAGCTCGCCGAGGAGCTCAAGCCGGATCTGGTCATCCTCGACATCAAGATGCCGATCATGGACGGGCTGGCCGCCGCCGAGCGGATCGCCGGCGCGCGCATCGCTCCGGTGATCATCCTGACCGCGTTCAGCCAGCGTGACCTGGTGGAGCGGGCGCGGGCGGCGGGCGCGATGGCGTACCTGGTCAAGCCGTTCCAGAAGAGCGACCTGGTGCCGGCCGTGGAGATCGCGCTGTCCCGCTACTCGGAGATCGCCGCGCTGGAGTCGGAGGTCGCCGGCCTCACCGACCGGCTGGAGATCCGCAAGACCGTGGAGCGCGCCAAGGGCGCGCTGATGACGACGTACGGCATGACCGAGCCGCAGGCGTTCAAGTGGATCCAGCGCACCGCGATGGACCACCGGATGACCATGAAGGAGGTCGCCGAGCGGATCCTCGCCGAGACCGCCGGCGGCGAGGTGGAGCAGCCCACGCCCTGACCCGCCCGGGAGGCGTCCGATCGATAGGATCGGATGCATGTTGTCCGCGCGCGTCCGGCCGGCCCTCGTCGCCGCTGCCGCCGTGCTGCTCCTGGCGGCCTGTGACGCCACGCCGCGACAGCTGCCCGAGCCCGCGCCGGTACGCCCCCAGTGGCAGCCCGTCGAGCTGGCCCTTCCCGCCGGCGCCACCGGACGGCCGGTGCTGCGTGACGCCGCGCGGTGCGCCGGCCGGTGGTACGTGGTGGGCGGGCTGGTCGATCCGGCGGGGGAGACCCGACCGGCGGCGTGGTCCTCATCGGACGGCGTGACCTGGTCGCCGATTCCGGTGCGCGCGCAGACGTTCTACGGCCGCCAGCACGTGCTCTACGCGGTGGCGTGCCGCGACGACGGGATGGCGGCGCTGGGTGCGAAGACCGGTGGCGTGCACGGCAATCCGCGTACCGGAACGTGGGTGTGGGGTCCGGGTGGGCCGTTGCGGGAGGTGCCGGCGGCGTTCGAGTTGTTCGGCGGTCCGCGCGCGGTGAGCGCGTCGCGGCTGGCGGCCGGGCCGGGCGGCTGGCTGGTGGTGGGGGCGCGCGCGGACGGCGCGGCGGTGTGGTCGTCGCCGGACGCCGAGGGGTTCGTCCTGCACGAGGGCGTCGCGGAACTGGCCGGCGACGGCCGGGGCCGGACGGCGGCGTACGACGTGGCGGCGGTGGGGTCGGGCTGGCTGGTGGTGGGGTCGTTGCTGCCGCCCGGCGGGACGGCCCGGACGCCGCTCGCGTGGGTCTCGGCCGACGGCCGGGTGTGGCAGCGGGTGGTCCTGCCGGTGCCGGCGGGGGCGGCCGGGGCGGCCGAGCGGGTGGTGTCGGCCGACGGCGGGCCGGTGGCGGTCGGCCCGGTGGGTGACCGCTTCGCGGTGTGGCGCGGGTGCGACGACTGCGGCTCGCCGTCGGCCGGTTCGGCGGGTGTAAACCAGGGGTGGCGGCGGGTAGGCGGGTTCGGCTCGGCGGGTCCGGGGGTGTCGTCGGTGGACGCGTTGGCGGCGTCCGGTGGGCGGCTCGTCGCGGTGACCGGGGACGGGGGTCAGCGACGGCTCTGGATGTCGCGTGACGGCGGCGCGTCGTGGCTTCCGGTGATCACGTCGGTGCCGGTGCCGGACGGGGGCGACGCGGCGCTGGCGGTGGCGGTCCGCGACGACAGGCTGCTCGTGGTCGCCGATGACGGGAAAACGTCCCGTGCCTGGTGGGGGGCGTTGCCAACCGTCGATCGGTAGCGGGTGGGGAGGGCATGGCTCGTTACCGAGGAATAGTCGGCGAAAGCCTTTGCCCGCCTTCGGTTCTTACGCCGATGGGCTTGAATCCGCCACGGCGTGTAACGGTTCGGTCAACCCCGCTTTCCAGGTCTTACGCCACCGCTCACGGTGGGATAACGTCCCGCCCCAGACCGGCGACGACGGTCTTGGTTCGTCCACCCCGCAAGGGCCAATCAGCGGCGGGTGGTTCGGATCATGGACGGAGGAGGGTTCGGGCCTTGAGGCAGAAGCTCGCACGCGTGATCGGCGGGGTCGCCATGCTGGCGCTCGTCGCCGGTGGTACCGCTTGTTCCAGCGGCAGCGACGATGAGGCGTCCGGGGGCAGCGCCTGCGGGAGCAAGATCGCTTTCTTCGGCGCGCTGACCGGTAGCTCGGCCGCGCTGGGCATCAACGAGAAGAACGGCGTCAAGCTGGCCGTCGACAAGTACAACAAGGAGAACGCCGACTGCAAGGTGGAGCTCGCCGAGCTCGACTCGCAGGGCAGCCCGGACCAGGCGCCGGGTCTGGCCCAGAAGGCGATCGACGACACCAAGATCCTGGGTGTCGTGGGTCCGGCCTACTCGGGCGAGTCCGAGGCCGCCGGCCCGCTGTTCAACGAGGCCGGTCTGGTCACCATCACCCCCTCCGCGACCCGTCCCAGCCTCGCCGAGCAGGGTTGGAAGACCTTCTTCCGCGCGGTCGGCAACGACCTGAGCCAGGGCCCCGCCGCCGGTAACTACATCAAGAACGTGATGAAGGCCGACCGGGTCTACGTCATCGACGACCAGTCCGCGTACGGCGCCGGCCTGGCCGACGAGGTCAAGAAGGTTCTCGGCGCCTCGGTCGTGGGCAGCGACAAGGTCCAGGGCGAGGGCAAGCAGACCGAGTTCTCCGGTGTGGTCACCAAGGTCAAGGCCGCCAACGTCAAGGCGGTCTTCTACGGCGGCTACTACCAGGAGGCCGGCCTGATCCGTAAGCAGCTCACCGCTGCCGGGGTCACCGCTCCGCTGGTCGCCGGTGACGGCGTGAACGACGGCGCCTACATCACCTCCGCCGGTGCGGCCGCCGCCGAGGGCACCATCCTCACCTGCCCCTGCGCTCCGTCCACCGAGGCCCGCGGCACCTTCGCCGCCGACTTCAAGGCGCTCAACGGCACCGACCCGGGCACCTACAGCGACACCGCCTACGACGCGGCGAACATCCTGCTGGCCGGCATCAAGGCCGGCAAGACCAGCCGCGCCGACCTGCTGGAGTTCGTGAAGGGCTACAGCGGCGAGGGCGTTGCCGCCAGCTACAAGTTCGTCGAGGGCGGCGAGCTCGACCCGGCGCAGGTCAAGGTCTGGGCGTTCAAGGTGCAGGGCGGCAAGGTCGTCCCGGACCAGGAGATCCCCAAGTCCTGATCGTTCGATCGCTGGACTGGCGATTGAGTAGTGATCGCGGGTGCGGCCGGGAGCTGGCTCCCGGCCGCACCCTCTTTTTCTCTTGAGCGACGGAGCGTCCCTCCCTTGGACTTCGACGGATTGTTCTCCAACTTCGGGGAACTCACCACGACCGGCTTGACGCAGGGCGCCATCTACGCCCTGGTCGCGCTCGGCTACACGCTCGTGTACGGCGTGCTCAGGCTCATCAACTTCGCCCACTCCGAGGTCTTCATCGCCGGCGCGTTCGCCGCGATCTGGACCTGGAACGGCTTCGGACTCGACCAGAACTCTCAGGTCAGCGGCATCGGCTCGATCCTGTTCTACCTGCTGGTGGCGATGATCGTGGCGGCCATCGCCTCGGCGGGCACCGCGACGGTGATCGAACGGGTGGCGTACCGGCCGCTGCGCAAGCGCAACGCGCCGCCGCTGGCGTTCCTCATCACCGCCATCGGTGCCTCGATCGCCATCTCGGAGGCGTTCGGCGTCTACACCCGGCGGCGGCCGGAGGGTGCGCCGATCCTGGTCAGCTCGGAGCCGCTGTTCCACATCGCCGGGGTGCCGATCGACGCGGTGCAGCTGCTCACGATCGGTTCCGCGCTGGTGATGATGTTCGCGCTGGACCAGTTCATCAACCGCAGCCGTACCGGCCGCGGCATCCGGGCGGTGGCCCAGGACGCCAACACGGCGGCGCTGATGGGCGTCAACAAGGACCGCATCATCCTGATGGTCTTCATCGCCGGTGGCACCATGGCCGGCGTCGCGGGCCTGCTGTACGACGTGCGGATCCAGACGCTCACCTACAGCGTCGGCTTCCTGCTGGGCCTCAAGGCGTTCACCGCGGCGGTGCTCGGCGGCATCGGCAACCTGCGCGGCGCGCTCGTCGGCGGGTTGCTGCTCGGCGTCGTGGAGAACTACGCCGCGGGCCTGTTCGGCAGTCAGTGGAAGGACTTCGCCGCGTTCGCGGTGCTGGTCGTGCTGCTGATGTTCCGGCCGACCGGTCTGCTCGGCGAATCACTGGGGAGGGCACGCGCATGACGACCACCATCGACCCGCCGGAGCGACGGGAGACGGCGGCGGACAAGCTGCGGCAGGGCCGGCACGCGATCTCGGAGCGCTGGCACCACGCGCCGCGCTGGGTGCGCTGGGTGCTGCTGGTCGCGGTCATCGCGTTCTTCTACGCGCTGCCGAACAAGGAGTTCTACCAGTACCTCGGGCCGATCCCGACCCCGGGAGCGAACTTCACCCAGGTGATGTTCACGGTCTCGATCTACGTGCTGCTGGCGGTCGGGCTCAACATCGTGGTCGGCTTCGCCGGCCTGCTCGACCTCGGCTACTTCGGCTTCTTCGCCGTCGGCGCGTACACGGTAGCGGTGCTGACCTCGCCGAGCAGCGACCTCAAGACGCTGTGGCCGTGGCTGGCGGTGGTGCCGATCGCGATCGGCCTGACCATGGTCTCCGGCGTCATGCTCGGCACGCCGACGCTGCGCCTGCGCGGCGACTACCTGGCGCTCGTGACGCTCGGCTTCGCCGAGATGATCCGGATCGCGGCGGTCAGCTCCGAGTTCCTCAAGGGACAGCGCGGCTTCAACCAGATCCCGCACCCGCCCGGCGAGTACGCCGACGGCCGGCCGTGGTTCGGCGTGCTCGACGCCCGCCCGTACTACTGGCTGGTGCTCACGCTGATCATCCTGGTGGTGATCGGGGTGCGGAACCTGACCCACAGCCGGGTCGGCCGGGCCTGGATCTCGATCCGCGAGGACGAGGACGCCGCCCAGCTGATGGGTGTGCCGACGTTCAAGTTCAAGCTGTGGGCGTTCGCCTCCGGCGCGGCCATCGCCGGCCTGGCCGGTGCGCTGTTCGCCGGCAAGCAGAACTTCGTCAACTCGCAGAACTTCGAGCTGCTCAACTCGATCATCATCCTGGCCGCCGTCATCTTCGGCGGCTCGGGCAACATCGTCGGCGCGATCGTCGGCGGTGGCCTGGTGGCGTACATGATCGAGCGGTTCCGTGGCATCGAGCTGTTCGGCGTGGAGCTGTACGAGTACCGGTTCCTCTTCTTCGGTCTGGTGCTCGTGGTGATGATGATCTTCCGCCCGCAGGGCCTGATCCCGAACCGGCGACGAGCGGCGGAGTTCAAGGACCGCCGCAAGGAGGTGATCGTCGGTGAGTGACACCGAGCAGACCCCGGCCGTTCCGGCCCAGGCGGCGGCCCCGGCCGTCGAGACGGTCGACGAGCGGGAACCGTTGCTGGAGGTCGACCACGTCACGCTGCGCTTCGGCGGTGTGGTGGCCCTCAACGACGTGGACTTCACCCTCTACAAGGGTGAGATCCTCGGCCTGATCGGCCCGAACGGCGCCGGCAAGACCACCTGCTTCAACGCGATGACCGGCATCTACCAGCCCACCGAGGGGCAGATCCGGTTCCTGGGCCAGAAGATCAGTGGCAAGAAGCGCCACCAGATCACCCGGATGGGCATGGCCCGTACCTTCCAGAACATCCGTCTCTTCCCGGAGATGACCGCGCTGGAGAACGTCCAGGTCGGCGCGGACGCGCACCACAAGACCAGCGTGATCTCCGCCCTGCTGCGCCTGCCGCGGCACTGGAAGGAGGAGCGCGAGGGCCGGGAGAAGGCCGAGCGCCTGCTGGAGTTCGTCGGCATCAGCAACCGGATGCACGAGTTCGCCCGCAACCTGTCCTACGGCGAGCAGCGGCGGTTGGAGATCGCCCGCGCGCTGGCCACCGACCCGAAGCTGCTCTGCCTGGACGAGCCGGCCGCCGGCTTCAACCCGGCGGAGAAGGAGGAGCTGCTCCAGCTCATCCGGCAGATCCGGGACCAGGGCGTGACGGTGCTGCTGATCGAGCACGACATGCGCCTGGTGATGGGCGTGACCGACCGGATCGTGGTCCTGGAGTTCGGAAAGAAGATCGCCGAAGGGCTGCCCGCCGAGGTGCGGGACAACCCGAAGGTGGTCGCGGCGTACCTGGGGGTGCCGGACGATGCTGCTTGAGATCGAGGACGTGAGCCTGCTCTACGGGCGGATCCAGGCGCTGCACGGCATCAGCCTGACCGTGGACGAGGGGGAGATCGTCGCGCTGATCGGCGCGAACGGCGCCGGCAAGTCCACCACCATGCGGGCGATCTCCGGTATCCGGCCGGTCGCCTCCGGCACGATCAAGTTCGCCGGTGAGGACATCACCAAGCTCCGGGCCGACCTGCGGGTCCGGCGCGGCCTGTGCCAGGCGCCCGAGGGCCGGGGCATCTTCCCCGGCATGTCGGTGCTGGAGAACCTGGACATGGGCGCGTACACCCGGCGCGACAAGGCCGGCATCGCGCAGGACCTGGCCCGGGTGCTGGACCTGTTCCCGCGGCTGGCCGAGCGGCGCAAGCAGGCCGGCGGCACGCTCTCCGGCGGTGAGCAGCAGATGCTGGCGGTCGGCCGGGCGCTGATGAGCCGGCCGAAGCTGCTGCTGCTCGACGAGCCGTCGATGGGTCTCGCGCCGATGCTGATCCAGCAGATCTTCACGATCATCACGGAGATCAACCAGCAGGGCACCACCATCCTGCTGGTGGAGCAGAACGCCCAGCAGGCGCTGGCGCGCGCCCACCGGGCGTACGTGCTGGAGACCGGCCGGATCGTCAAGAGCGGCACCGGCGCGGACCTGCTGCACGACCCCTCGGTCAAAGAGGCCTACCTCGGCGTGGCCTGACCGACCGACCCCTCGCAATAAGGAGTACAGCCATGTTCCACCCCAACCCCGGACGGCGGGCGGCGCTCGGCGTCGCCGGTGCGGCCGTCCTGCTGCTCTCCCTCGCCGCGTGCGGCGAGGAGGAGAGCACCGAGCAGCCCGGTGGCGGCCCCAGCGTCTCGTCGTCTGTCGACGCCGCGCTGGCCGCGAAGGTCCCGGACGCGATCAAGTCGGACGGCAAGATCGTGGTGGGCACCGACTCCACCTACGCCCCGGCGGAGTTCCTGGACACCGACGGTAAGACCGTGATCGGCTTCGACGTCGAACTGTTCACCGCCGTGGCAGCCAAGCTGGGCCTCAAGGCGGAGTTCGTCTCGGCGCCGTTCGGCGACATCATCAACGGCGTCAACTCGGGCAAGTACGAGGCGGGCGTCTCGTCGTTCACCATCAACGACGAGCGCAAGGGCCAGGCCAACATGGTCAGCTACTTCCAGGTCGGCACCCAGTGGGTGACCAAGAAGGGCAACCCGGCCGGGATCGCGCTGGACAACGCCTGCGGCAAGAAGATCGCGGTGCAGAAGGACACGGTCCAGGTCGAGGACATCCAGAAGCGCTCCAAGGCGTGCACCGACGCCGGCAAGCCGGCGATCACCATCGACCAGTTCCCGGGTCAGGACGCCGCCACCGCCGCCGTCGTGTCCGGCAAGGACGACGCCATGCTCGCCGACTACCCGGTCGGCGTGTACGCGGTGACGCAGTCCAACGACGCCCTGGAGCTGCTGGACAAGCAGTACGAGGCGGCGCCGTACGGTTATGTACTGGCCAAGGAGCAGACGCAGCTGGCCGAGGCGGTGCGCGACGCGACCAAGGCCGTGATCGCCGACGGCTCCTACAAGCAGGTGCTCGACAAGTGGAAGGTGGGAGACGGCGCGATCACGGACCCCGCGATCAACCCGTGACGACATGACCACCGAGGAAGCGACAACCGCACGGGCACGGCCGGAACCGATCAAGGCCGTGCCCGTGCGGCACCCCGGACGATGGGTCGCGGTGGCGGTGCTCTCCGTCCTGGCGGCGATGTTCGTCCACCTGCTGGTGACCAATGAGGCCTTCAACTGGTCCTTCATGGTCGACAAGATGTTCCGGCCGCCGATCATCGAGGGCCTGCTTCGCGGCACCGTGCTGATGACCGTCAGCGCAATGCTGATCGGCGTCACACTCGGCGTGGTGATTGCGGTGATGCGGCTGTCGGACAACCCGATCCTGCGCGGCGTGGCCTGGCTCTACACCTGGTTCTTCCGGGCGGTGCCCCGGCTGGTGCTGCTGGCCGTCTTCGGCAACATCGGCATCCTGTGGAGCCGGGTCGAGTTCGGGGTGCCGTTCGACACCCAGATCGGCCAGCTGTTCGGCATCGACAACCTGCAACTGCGGCTGTTCGGGTTCTCGTCCCGGGACATCCTCACCGGCTTCATGGCCGGTCTGCTCGGCCTCGCGCTCTCCGAGGCCGCGTACATGGCGGAGATCGTCCGGGCCGGCATCCAGTCGGTCGACCCCGGCCAGACCGAGGCCGCCCAGGCGCTCGGCCTGAGCCGCGCCCAGCTGCTGCGCCGGGTGGTGCTGCCGCAGGCGATGCGGGTGATCATCCCGCCGACCGGCAACGAGACCATCGCCATGCTCAAGGACACGTCCCTGCTGCTCTACGTACCGGTGAGCGTGGAGCTGTTCTTCCAGCTCGACGCCGTCGGCAAACGGACTTTCCAGATCTTCCCGATGTACGTCGCGGCGTGCCTGTGGTACCTGTTCCTGACCAGCATCCTGCTGGTCGGCCAGTACTACCTGGAACGCCACTTCGGCAAGGGCTACGGCGTGACCGGACGGGCCCGGCTGAAGCTGCGGACGCTGGCCGCCGAAACCGGTGGCGGCGGCAACGCGGGGACGGGGGCACCATGACCGAGCTGACCGTACCCGCGCAGGCCACCTCGCCGACCGCGGAGTCCGGGCTGATGGTGCGGGCCGAGCAGGTGCACAAGTCGTTCGGGCCGCTGGAGGTGCTCAAGGGCATCGACCTGGAGGTCCGCTCCGGCGAGGTGTGCTGCCTGCTCGGGCCCTCCGGCTCCGGCAAGTCGACGTTCCTGCGCTGCATCAACCACCTGGAGAAGATCGACGCCGGCCGGATCTGGGTGGACGGCGATCTGATCGGCTACCGGGAGCGCGGCGGCAAGCTGTACGAGATGCGGGACAAGGAGGTGGCCGCGCAGCGCCGCGCCATCGGCATGGTGTTCCAGCGGTTCAACCTGTTCCCGCACATGACGGTGCTGCAGAACGTCACCGAGGCGCCGGTGCTGCTGCGCCAGGCGAAGAAGGCCCATGCCCGCGAGCACGCCGCGCAGCTGCTGGACCGGGTGGGGCTGGGCGACAAGCTCGGCGCGTACCCCGGTCAGCTCTCCGGCGGCCAGCAGCAGCGGGTGGCGATCGCCCGGGCGCTGGCGATGCGGCCGAAGCTGATGCTGTTCGACGAGCCGACCAGCGCGCTCGACCCGGAGCTGGTGGGCGAGGTGCTGGACACGATGAAGGATCTGGCCCGCGACGGCATGACGATGATCGTCGTGACCCACGAGATCGGCTTCGCCCGCGAGGTGGGCGACCACCTCGTGTTCATGGACGGCGGCGTCGTGGTCGAGCAGGGCGACCCGCGCGAGGTGATCTCGGCGCCGAAGCACGAGCGGACCAAGGCGTTCCTGGCCAAGGTTCTCTGACCTCGGCCTCCGGTGCGGCGCGCGCCGCACCGGAGGCCGGAGTTGTCGGGCGTACGGACTAGAGTCGCAGCCGTGACAGCTACGACGCCGCGCCTGCTCCTCGTCGACGGACATTCCCTGGCATACCGGGCGTTCTTCGCCCTGCCTGTGGAGAACTTCTCCACCACCACGGGGCAGCCGACCAACGCCGTCTACGGCTTCACCTCGATGCTGATCAACGTGCTGCGCGACGAGCAGCCGACGCACATCGTCGTGGCGTTCGACGTCTCCCGCCGCTCCTTCCGCACGGAGAAGTACTCCGAGTACAAGGCCGGCCGCAGCGAGACCCCGACCGACTTCAAGGGCCAGGTCAGCCTGGTCAAGGAGGTCCTCGCCGCGCTGCGCGTGCCGGTGGTCGAGAAGGAGGGCTACGAGGCCGACGACGTCATCGCCACGCTCGCCTGCCAGGCCCGCGACCAGGGCATGGACGTGCTCATCACCACCGGCGACCGGGACGCGTTCCAGCTCGTCGGCGAGCGGGTGACGGTGCTCTACCCGCGCAAGGGCGTCTCCGACCTGGCCCGGATGGACCCGGCCGCGGTCGAGGCGAAGTACGGCGTCACCCCTGACCGCTACCGCGACCTGGCCGCGCTGGTCGGCGAGACCAGCGACAACCTGCCGGGCGTGCCCGGCGTCGGCCCGAAGACCGCGGCCAAGTGGATCAACCTGTACGGCGGTGTCGAGGGCGTGGTGGCCCGCGCCGACGAGATCAAGGGCAAGGCCGGCGACAGTCTGCGTGAGCGGCTCGCCGACGTGATCCGCAACTACGAGATCAACTGCCTGGTCTCCGACCTGGAGCTGCCGGTCCGTCCCGAGGACGCCCGCTGGCAGGGCTGGGACCGCGAAGCCGTGCACCAGGTCTTCGACACGCTCCAGTTCCGCATCCTGCGCGACCGCCTCTACCAATACCTGGAAGCCGTCGAGCCGGAGGCCGAGGCGGGCTTCGACCTGGCCGGCGAGGTACTCACCGCGCCGGGTGCGCTCGCGGGCTGGCTCGACACGCACGCCCCGGCGGGCGCACCGGTCGGCCTGGCGGTGACGCTCGACACCGGCCCCAACCGCCGGCACACCGCCACCGTGACCGCGATGGCGCTGGCCACCGCCGACGGGGCGGGCGCCTGGTTCGACCCGAGCCGGCTGGACGCCGGCGACGAGGCCGCGCTGGCCGGGTGGCTGGCCGACGCGGAGCGCCCGAAGGTGCTGCACGACAGCAAGCCGGCGGTGCTGGCGTTCGCCGCGCACGGCTGGGAGCTGCACGGCATCGCCCGCGACACCCAGATCGCCGCCTACCTGGCCCGCCCCGACCAACGCTCGTACGACCTGACCGACCTGGCGCTGCGCTACCTGCACCGGGAGCTGCGCGTCGACGCGCCGGAGACCGGTCAGCTCACCCTCGACGGGCTCGGCGACGAGGGTGTGGCCGAGCAGAACCTCATGCTCCAGGCCCGCGCCACCCTCGACCTGGCCGACGCGATCGACGCCGAGCTGTCCCGCGACGGCGAGCAGTCGGCCCGGCTGATGGCCGGCGTGGAGCTGCCGCTGATGCGGGTGCTCGCCACCATGGAGCGCACCGGCATCGCCGCCGACACCGACTATCTCTCCGAGCTGGAGGCGCACTTCGCCGCCGAGGTGAAGGCCGCCGCGCAGGGCGCGTACGAGGTGGTGGGCCGCGAGTTCAACCTCGGGTCGCCGAAGCAGCTGCAGGAGATCCTCTTCACCGAGCTGGGCCTGCCCAAGACCAAGCGGATCAAGACCGGCTACACCACCGACGCCGACGCGTTGCAGTGGCTCTACGCCCAGACCGAGCACCCGCTGCTGCACCACCTGCTGCGCCACCGAGACGTGGCGAAGCTCAAGTCGACTGTCGACGGGCTGCTCAAGTCGGTCTCCGACGACGGCCGGATCCACACCACGTTCAACCAGACGGTGGCGGCGACCGGGCGGCTGTCCTCCACCGAGCCGAACCTGCAGAACATCCCGATCCGCACCGAGGAGGGGCGGCGGATCCGCCGCGCTTTCGTGGTCGGCGAGGGCTACGAGTGCCTGCTCACCGCCGACTACAGCCAGATCGAGATGCGGATCATGGCGCACCTGTCGTCGGACGACGCGCTGATCGAGGCGTTCAACTCCGGGCACGACTTCCACGCCGCCACCGCGTCGTCGGTCTTCACCGTCGAGGTCGGCGACGTGACCGCCGACCAGCGCCGCAAGATCAAGGCGATGAACTACGGCCTGGCGTACGGGCTCAGCGCGTTCGGCCTGTCCCAGCAGCTCGGCATCAGCGCCGAGGAGGCGCGCGGGCTGATGGAGAACTACTTCGCCGGGTTCGGCGGCGTCCGTGACTACCTCCAGGAGGTGGTGGCCCGGGCCCGCCAGGACGGCTACACCTCCACCATCCTGGGCCGCCGCCGCTACCTGCCCGACCTGGTCAGCGACAACCGGCAGCGCCGGGAGATGGCCGAGCGGATGGCACTGAACGCCCCGATCCAGGGTTCGGCGGCCGACATCATCAAGGTCGCGATGCTGCACGTCGACAGCGCGCTGCGCGACGCCGGGCTGCGCTCCCGGATGCTGCTGCAGGTGCACGACGAGCTGGTCTTCGAGGTCGCCCCGGGCGAGCGCGAGACGCTGGAGGCGTTGGTGCGCAAGCAGATGGGTGAGGCGTACCCGCTGTCGGTGCCGCTGGAGGTGTCGGTGGGCGAGGGCCACGACTGGAACAGCGCCGACCACTGACCCCACCCGCGCCACCCGCGCCGCCCGCTCACCCGCCCCGGTGATCAAGGAGTTCGTGTCCCCGAACGGCCTCGGGCGTGACATGAACTCCTTGATCACCGCACGCGAGACGGCGGGGGAGGAGGGGTGGCGGCCTGGAGGGCGGCGGCCAGGCGGTCGCGGACGGCCACCTGGGCGGCGATCCGGGCGTCCAGCACGGCCAGCCGCTCCCGGCCGACCCGCAGCCCGGCCGCTGACGGCGGCGCGGACGCCACGTCCCCGTCCAGGCAGGGCAGGAAGACCCGCACGTCGTCGAGCGTCAGCCCGGCGTCGATCAGGTGACGGATGTTGCGGACCCGGGTGACCACCGCGTCGTCGTACTCGCGGTAGCCGTTCGCCGCCCGGGCCGAGGCGATGAGTCCGTGTTCCTCGTAGTGCCGCAGGGCACGCGGCGTGCAGCCCGTCGCCTTCGCCACCGCGCCGATCCGCACCGCCGCCACCGTCCTCTCACGCGACCACCGCGCCCCCGTCCACCGGCAGCACCACGCCGGTGACGAAGCCCGCCTCCGGCTCGCAGAGCCGCCGGATCGCCCAGGCTACGTCCTCCGGCCGGCCGATCCGGCCCGCCGGGGTGTGCGCGAGCTGCCAGTCCCGCACCGCCGCCCGACCTTCGGGGGACAGGCCACTGTGCACGCCGATCGGGGTGTCGATCGCGCCGGGCGCCACGGCCACCACCCGGACGCCGCGCGGCGCGAGTTCCACCGCCCAGCTGCGGGTCAGCGAGTCCAGCGCGGCCTTGCCGGCCGCGTACACCGAACTGCCCGGCCAGGCGCGCAGGCCGACGGACGTGGTGACATTGACCAGCACGCCGCGTGTCGCGGCGAGCGCCTCGACGGCGGCGTGCGCCAGCCGAACGGGCGCGAGGAGGTTCGTCTCCAGTTGCCGCCGGGCGGCGTCCTCGTCGAGGTCCGCCAGCGGCCCGCCGCCGGCCACGCCCGCGTTGTTGACCAGGACGTCCAGGCGGCCGTACCGGTCGAGCGCGGCGCTGACGATCCGGCCGGGCCCGTCGGGCGCGGTGACGTCGGCGGTCAGCGGGGTGATGTCCGGCCGGCCGGCGGCGGTCTCCGACAGCGGCGCGGCGCGCCGGCCGACGGCGACGACGGCGTACCCGGAGGTGGCGAAGGCCTGTGCGGTGGCCCGGCCGATGCCGGTGCCCGCACCGGTGACCACGGCGACGCGTGGCGTGCGGCGTTCCATGCCGGCATCGTCCGACCCTGCCGCCTGCGGCAGGGTCAAGTCAGAGGCCGAGCAGGACGGGCATCGCGTTGACCGCGCCGTGCACCACGAGCAGCGGCCACATGCGGCGGTACCGCGACCACAGGTAGCCGAGGAACAGCCCGGTGACCCCCTGGTTCACGATCACCGACGCCAGGTCGACGGCCGGCCGGCCGCTGCCCTGAATGGCCACGTGCCAGGCCGCCCACACCAGCGACGCGAGCACGATCGCCGGCCAACGCCCCAGCAGAGACTCCCACCGGGTCTGCAGCCACCGCCGGTAGAAGACCTCCTCCAGCAGCGCGTTCACCGCGAAGGCCACCAGCAGCGTGACGGCCAGCTCGACCGGCGTGACGGTCCGCCCCCAGTCGCTCGCGGGCACGGCCAGCGGCGTCGCGTAGCCGAGCACCAGCCACACCGCCACCGGCAGCGCCGGACCCCACCGATGGGCGGCGTCCGCCGGGGCCGGCCCCGGCCGCCACCGCGGCGCCCGCCGGCGCGCGGCCAGGAACACCACGAGGGGTACGCCGAGCAGCAGCGCCAGCTTCACCACGGTGTACGCGGGTTCGCCGCCCAGCAGTGGCATGACGGCGGCGAACGTGATCCCGGCCAGCAGCAGCGGCACCGCCTCGCGGTACGGCGCGACCGGGTCCGGCCATGTCGGGTCGGGCGCGGGCGGGATCAGGCGGATCAGCGCGATCCCGGCCAGCGCCGGGATCCAGCGGCTCCACATCGGTACGGTGCCGTCGTGGTCGGCGCTGTACCGGATGCCGGTGTTCCCGGTCGCCACCAGGAGGAGCGCCGCGACGGCGACGAGCCCGAGGCCGGCCAGGAGGACGACCCGTCCGGCGCGGGGATGACGGCCGGCGGTCGAGACGTCTGTCGTCATCGCCGGCACGGTACCAACGCGCGGCGAACGGACCGGGCGGCTCAGCTCTTGAGCGGGTCGTGCCCCCAGTTCATCAGCGACCAGCGCCATCTCGTGTCCCGCACGTCGCCGGACGGGCGCTGGGCGAGGTGGCGGTGGACGTACCCGATCACCTTGCGCATGTGCTTGTAGTCGGCGGCGGTGAGGTCGGCGCGCTTGCGGCGCAGCAGGTCGACGATGCGCCGGCCGGAGTCGTGCCCGACCGACTCGCCGCCCTGGGTGCCCTTCTTGTGCCACCCGACGTGCTTGGACTCCTCGGTCTCCAGCCAGCGGGTCAGCTCACCGGGCTTCATGTTCACCGCGTCGGTGAACTCCCGGTACGTCTGCTGCGGATCCTCAGCGCGACTCATGGCGCAGCACCTCCGGGCGGTGGGCCACGTCGCGGCCCGAGTCGTCGTTGGTGATCCGGTACTGCGGCTGCTCCGGCGAGGCGTTCACCGTGTGCCCGCGGACGTGGGTGCGTTCGGTCAGCTTCTCCTTGACGACGCCGTACGCCCGGCCGCTGTGGCTGGCCCAGGAGACGTGGTCGCCGGTGCGGAACTCCTTCTCGGCCATGCCGCCCGGTTACCCGGAGTGGATACCGAGTAACGGCGTCGTCAGGGCCGGATCTCCGCGATCGGCAGCTTGATCGCGAAGGGCTCGGACAGCTCGATCACCTCGCTGCTGTCGTCCACCAGCTCGTACTGCCGTTCGCCGCCCGGGCCGATCCGGTCACCGAGGCGGTACGCGTACAGGTGCACCGGATCCTGCTCGATCCGCCAGTAGAACGGTATCCCGGCGGCGGCGTACTCGCCCGGCTTGGCGAACCGGTCGACCCGCCGGGTGCCGGGGGAGACGATCTCGACGGCCAGGACGACGTCCGCCGGTCGCAGGAGGGATCTGTCGCTCGGCAGCCCGGCGTGGTGGAGCAGGACGTCCGGTTGGCGGCTGGTGTTGGGGCTGAGCCCGACCCCGACGGCTTGGGACGCCCGCAGGTGAACCGGTGCGTGCGATCGAAGCCAGAGCCACAGCAGGCTGGCGATTGTCTGGTGGCCCAGGGTGGGGGAGGGTGTCACCTGGAAGACTCCGTCGACGAGTTCGACGCGGGGGGCGTCTTCCGGCAGGGTGAGCAGATCCTCCAGCGTGTAGTCCGCACGCTGCTGCCGCATCGGGTCCGGACACCAGGGGCCAGGTGATGTCGGGATGGGCTCGGCGCTCATGCGGCGAGCGTACCGCCGGGTGCCCGAGGTCCTGTCGCACCGGACGTGCGACGCGTTCAGCCCGCCGGCTTCTCGGCGACGAAGATGGCCGTGCCGGGGAACAGCCGTCCGCGCAGCGGGCTCCACTGGCCCCAGATCCCCTCGTGCCCGGCCGGCCACTCCGGCTCCACCAGGTCCAGCAGGCGGAACCCGGCGCCGACCAGTTCCCGGATCCGGTCGCCCAGGGTGCGGTGCTGCTCGACGTACGTGGCCACCCCGTGCTCGTCCTGCTCGACGTACGGGGAGCGGTCGAAGTACGAGTGCACGGCGGTCAGCCCGCCCTCGCCGGGATCGTCCAGGAAGATCCAGCGCATCGGGTGGGTGACCGAGAAGACCCACCGGCCGCCGGGCCGCAGCACCCGGGCCACCTCGCGCATCGCCGCCGCCGAGTCGTCCACGAACGGGATCGCGCCGAACGCGGTGCAGACGGTGTCGAACGCGGCGTCGGCGAACGGCAGGGCGAGCGCGTCGGCCTGGACCAGCGGCACGCGTACCCCGGTGCGCCCGGCGGCCTCGGCGGCGTGCCGCAACATGCCGGCGGACAGGTCCAGCGCGACCGGCCGGGCGCCCTGGGCGGCGAGCCAGCGGGCGGCGGCGGCCGCCCCGGCGCCGAGTTCGAGGATCTGCCGCCCGGTCACGTCGCCGAGCAGCCGGGCGTCGGCCTCGCGCAGCCCCTCCGGGCACCAGACGAAGTCGGTGTCGCCGAGGAACGCGCCGTGCTCGGCCTGGTACGCGTCGGCGTCGGTGTCCCACCATCCGCGGTTCGCGCGGCGGATCTCCCCGGCGTCGACCCGTCGGCGGGTCACCCTGTCGTCGTCCACGGGTTCACGCTAGGTCCGGCGGCGCGGACCCGGTGCGGTGGGGTGGTGGCTGGGGCGGATGTGACGGACGAGACAGCTGTGGCACCTTACCGCGCGAAATCTCCGCTTTCGCAGCGGATGAGTTCGCACGGACCCGGGAGGGCTTGCACGCTGTGGTAATGCAGCGGGTAGGCTAGACGATGCGCTCGCGGATCGTGTGCCTCGGCAGGGAGCAGGTGCGCGGTCACCGGAGCCACTAATGATCTTCTCGCGTCGATCGTTCGGTGTGCCCGGCGACGGATCCGCTGGCGCGGAAGAGTCACCGCGACACCCATGCCCGCTGTGACAACCCATCCGACCGGAGCAACCGCCCACATGACGAGCAGCATCGAGGCCACCTCGAGCGCCAACAAGGTCACCCACGACGACCTCGGCTCTGAGGAAGCTTTCCTCGCCGCGATCGACGAGACCATCAAGTACTTCAACGACGGCGACATTGTCGAAGGCACCGTCGTCAAGGTCGATCGGGACGAGGTCCTGCTCGACATCGGCTACAAGACCGAGGGTGTCATCCCCTCTCGGGAGTTGTCGATCAAGCACGACGTGGACCCGGCCGAGGTCGTTTCGGTGGGTGACCACATCGAGGCCCTCGTCCTCCAGAAGGAGGACAAGGAGGGTCGGCTGATCCTCTCCAAGAAGCGGGCGCAGTACGAGCGGGCCTGGGGCACGATCGAGAAGATCAAGGACGAGGACGGCGTCGTCCGCGGTTCGGTCATCGAGGTCGTCAAGGGTGGTCTCATCCTCGACATCGGCCTGCGCGGCTTCCTGCCCGCGTCGCTCGTCGAGATGCGGCGTGTGCGTGACCTGCAGCCGTACGTCGGCCGCGAGCTCGAAGCCAAGATCATCGAGCTGGACAAGAACCGCAACAACGTGGTCCTGTCCCGCCGTGCCTGGCTGGAGCAGACGCAGTCCGAGGTGCGCACCGAGTTCCTCAACAAGCTCCAGAAGGGGCAGGTCCGCAAGGGCGTCGTCTCCTCGATCGTCAACTTCGGCGCGTTCGTCGACCTGGGCGGCGTGGACGGCCTCGTGCACGTCTCCGAGCTGTCCTGGAAGCACATCGACCACCCGTCCGAGGTCGTCGAGGTGGGCCAGGAGGTCGAGGTCGAGGTCCTGGACGTCGACCTGGACCGCGAGCGGGTCTCGCTGTCGCTGAAGGCGACGCAGGAGGACCCGTGGCGTCAGTTCGCCCGCACCCACGCGATCCAGCAGATCGTGCCGGGTAAGGTCACCAAGCTGGTGCCGTTCGGTGCGTTCGTCCGCGTGGACGACGGCATCGAGGGCCTGGTCCACATCTCCGAGCTGGCCGAGCGCCACGTGGAGATCCCGGAGCAGGTCGTGCAGGTCGGCTCCGAGGTCATGGTCAAGGTCATCGACATCGACCTGGAGCGCCGCCGGATCTCGCTGTCGCTCAAGCAGGCCAACGAGGGCTTCGTCGAGGGCGAGGAGCACTTCGACCCGACCCTCTACGGCATGGCCGCGACGTACGACGACCAGGGCAACTACATCTACCCGGAGGGCTTCGACCCGGAGACGGGCGAGTGGCTCGAGGGCTACGACAAGCAGCGCGAGACCTGGGAGCAGCAGTACGCCGAGGCGCGTCAGCGCTGGGAGGCCCACACCAAGCAGGTGCAGACCTCCCGCGCCGCCGACGCCGAGGCCGCTGCCAACCCGGCTCCGCCGGTCACCAGCGGCACCACCACCTCGACCTCGGCCCCGAGCCGTCAGGCCGAGGAGCCGGCCGGCACGCTCGCGACCGACGAGGCGCTCGCCGCGCTGCGGGAGAAGCTCGCCGGCGGCAAGTGACCGGACGCTGACGCCCGTTCGTCCCACCGGACGGACCGGCGACTGCCTCTGACGACGGGCCCCGTCCCCGCGTTCCGCACCAGCGGAGCGCCGGGGGCGGGGCCCGCGTCGTACGCCGGGCGGGTTTGGCACGCGGACACCGGATCCGGTTGACTGTCCGGGTGCTGAAGGTGGGGCTGACCGGCGGAATCGGATCGGGCAAGAGCGCGGTGGCGAGCCGG
>NZ_JBMVFV010000027.1:0-65105 GCF_049538395.1 Micromonospora sp. AB353
TCCGATCTCCGCGCTGCGCACCGCCGGCGGGCGCGTGGCCGACCGGCCGCCCGCGGTGGTCGACCTGGTGCTCGACGGCATCGTGGGCATCGGCGGCACCGGAGGGCTCCGCGAGACGGCGGAGCAGCTGGCCGCGAGCCTGACCGGGCAGCGCGGGCGCGACGGCACGCCCGCCACCGTGGTGGCGGTCGACGTGCCGAGCGGCGTCGCTGTCGACACCGGCCACGTCCCGCTCACCGACGCCGGGCGGCCCCGGGCGGTCCGCGCCGACGTGACAGTCGCCTTCGGCGCGCTCAAGCCCGCACTGGTCGTCGGCCCGGCCGCCGAGCTGGCCGGCGAGGTCGAGCTGGTCGACATCGGGCTGACGCCGTGGCTGCGGGGCACCCCGGCGCTCCAGGTGATCGAGCAGACGGACGTGACCGGCTGGTGGCCGGCGCTGGGGGCGTCGTCGGAGAAGTACACCAGGGGTGTGGTCGGCGTGGCCACCGGATCGGCCACCTACCCCGGCGCCGCGGTGCTCTCTGTCGCCGGGGCGCTCGCCGGCCCCACCGGCCTGGTCCGCTACGCCGGGAGCGCCAAGGCCGAGGTGCTGCACCAGCACCCGTCGGTGATCGCCACCGGGCGGGTCGCCGACGCGGGCCGGGTGCAGGCGTGGGTCTGCGGCTCCGGGCTCGGCACCGGTGAGGACTCCGCCGCCGAGCTGCGCGCGGTGCTCGCCGCGCCGGTGCCGGTGGTGCTCGACGCGGACGCGTTGACGCTGCTCGTCGACGGCAAGCTGGCCGACCGGCTGCGCGGCCGGGACGCGCCGATCGTGGTGACGCCGCACGACCGGGAGTACGCCCGGCTCTGCGGCGAGATGCCGGGGGAGGACCGGGTCGCGGCCGCGCTGCGGCTGGCCGCCTGGATGAACGCGGTGGTGCTGCTCAAGGGCGACCACACGATCATCGGTACGCCCGACGGCCGCGCGTACGTGAACCCGACCGGCACCCCGGTACTCGCCACCGGTGGCACCGGCGACGTGCTGGCCGGGCTGCTGGGCTCGCTGCTCGCCGCCGGGCTCGCGCCGGAGCGGGCGGCGGCCGCCGCGGCGTACCTGCACGGGCTGGCCGGCCGGGAGGCGGCGCGCGGCGGTCCGGTGACCGCGCCCGACGTGGCGGCGGCGTTGCGTCCGGTACTGGCCCGGCTGGGCTGATCCGGGCGGCGACGCCCGGTGGCGACGGGCACCGCCCGCACGGCTCACGGCGCCGATGATCACTGACGGAAGTAGGCTGAGGACATGTGGCAGTCGGAGGTGCGCGTCGACCTGGACGCGATCCGGGAGAACGTGACCCGGCTCAAGGCCGGCACCAGCGCCGAGCTGATGGCGGTGGTCAAGGGCGACGGCTACGGCCACGGCATGGTGCCCGCCGCCCGGGCGGCGCTCGACGCGGGGGCGGACCAGCTCGGCGTCTGCACGCTGGACGAGGCGTTGCGGCTGCGTGAGGCGGGCATCACCGCGCCGGTGCTGGCCTGGCTACTCGACCCCGGCCTGCCGCTGCACGACGGGATCACCGTCGGCGTCGACCTCGGCTGCGCCAGCCTCACCCAGCTCGACGAGATGATCGAGGCGAGCCGCCGGGCGGACCGCGCGGCCCGGCTGCACCTCAAGATCGACACCGGGCTGGCCCGGGGCGGCGCCACCGTCGCCGACTGGCCGGCGCTGCTGGAGGCCGCCGCGAAGGCCCAGGCCGACGGCCTGGTCGAGGTGGTCGGCGTGTGGAGCCACTTCGTGTACGCGGACTCGCCGGGCCACCCCACCACCGACCGCCAGCTCGCCGTCTTCCACGAAGGGCTGGAGATGGTGACGCGCGCCGGGCTGCGTCCGCGCTACCGGCACCTGGCCAACTCGGCCGCCACGCTGACCCGGCCGGACACCCACTTCGACCTGGTCCGGCCCGGCATCGCCGTCTACGGGCTGTCGCCGGTCGCGGGCGAGCAGTTCGGGCTGCGTCCGGCCATGACCGCCCGTGCCCGGGTGATGCTCACCAAGCGCGTCGCGGCCGGCACCGGCGTCTCCTACGGGCACACCTACCTGACCGAGCAGGAGGCCAACCTCGCGGTGGTGCCGCTCGGCTACGCCGACGGGGTGCCCCGGCACGCCTCCAACACCGGCCCGGTGCACCTCGCCGGCAAGCGCCGGACCATCTCCGGGCGCGTCTGCATGGACCAGTTCGTGGTCGACTGCGGCGACGACGAGGTGGCCGCCGGCGACGTGGTGACGCTGTTCGGCAGTGGCGCGGACGGCGAGCCCACCGCCGACGACTGGGCCGAGGCGGTCGGCACCATCAACTACGAGATCGTGACCCGCTTCGGCGGGGTGCGCGTGCCCCGCGTCTACGACGGTGAGCGCGCATGAGTGTCCGGTTGCCGCGACCGCGTACCGCCGCCGGCAAGGTCGCCGGGCTGGTCGGCGCCGCCGTCGGTGTGGCCGCCGCCGGGCTCGCGGCGGGCGTGGTCAGCGAGCGGGTGCTGGTCCGCCGGCTCAAGAACGACCCCACCGATCGGTACGCCGACGAGGTCTTCGGCGAGCAGCGTTACGACGAGGCGTACCGGCTGGAGATGCCGGACGGCACCGACATCCACGTGGAGGTGGTCGAGCCGGCCCGTCCGGTCGCCGGGCACCCGACGGTGGTGCTGGTGCACGGGTTCTGCCTGGACATGGGCACGTTCCACTTCCAGCGCAAGCGGCTCGCCGAGCGCGGCGACTACCGGGTGGTCGCGTACGACCAGCCGGGGCACGGCCGTTCCGGCCGGCTGGAGAGCGGCGAGTACGACCTGACCGCGCTGGGCCACACGCTGCGCCGGGTACTCGACGAGGTGGCCCCGGAGGGTCCGCTGGTGCTGGTCGGGCACTCGATGGGCGGCATGACGATCATGGCGTTGGCCGAGCTGTACCCGGAGATGTTCGGTGACCGCGTGGTCGGCACCGTGCTGATGGCGACCTCGGGCGGTCTGGCGGCGGAGACCAAGCTGGTCGCGCCCGCGCTGCTCGGCCGCGTCGGCTCGCCGGTGCTCTACATGATGAGCAACGCCACCCGGTACGGCGGCACGGTGATCGACCGGGCGCGCCGGTCGACCTCGAACGTGGCCTGGCTGCTCACCCGCAAGTACGGCTTCGGCACGTCGAAGCCGAGCCCGGCCCTGGTGTCGTACGTCGAGATGATGAACTCGCGCACCTCGGCCGACACGGTCACCCGCTACCTGCGCACGATCGCCACCCACTCCCGGTTCCCGGCGCTGGCGGCGCTGGCCGGCACTCCGGTGCTGGTGATCGTGGGGGACAAGGACATGATCACGCCGGTGACGCACTCCGAGGAGATCGTCCGGCGGCTGCCGCACGCCGAGTTCGTGAAGATCAACGACAGCGGGCACGTGGTGATGCTGGAGCACGCCGACGAGGTGAACGCGGCGCTGGAGAGGTTCCTGGATTCGCTATGACAGTGGTCGTGGAGCTGAAGACGGTCGACGACACCCACGAGTTCGGGCGGCGGCTTGCCGGTGTGCTGCGGGCCGGTGACCTGCTGCTGCTCAGCGGCCCGCTCGGGGCCGGCAAGACCGCGCTGACCCAGGGCATCGGCGCCGGCCTCGGCGTACGCGGGGACATCACCTCGCCCACCTTCGTCATCGCCCGGGTGCACCGGCCCGACCCGGCGCGGGGCGGCCGGGTGACGCTCGTGCACGCCGACGCGTACCGCCTGGGTGAGGCCGCCGACCCGCGCGCGGAGATCGACGACCTCGACCTGGACGCCTCGGTGGACGAGGCGGTCACCGTGGTGGAGTGGGGCGAGGGGATGGTCGAGCAGTTGGTCGACGCGCACCTGCGGGTACGCATCGACCGCCGCGACGACGACACCCGGGCGGTCACGCTGGAGCCGGTCGGCGGCGACTGGGCCGCCCGGCTGGCCACCCTCGGCTGAGCGTTGTCGTACCCGCTGCCTAGAGTCCCGGGGACGACTGCGAAAGGTTGCCGATGCCCGACGACGCCCCCGCCCTCGACCTGATGGCACTCCTGCCCGATCCGTGGCGGGAGGCGCTCGCCCCGCACCTGGACCCGGCCCGCACCGCGGCGCTGGCCGAGTTCGTCACCCGGGAGTACGCGACCGCCACTGTCTTCCCGCCGCTGGAGGACCTCTTCTCCGCCTACCGGCTGTGCGGGCCGGCCGACACCCGGGTGCTGATCCTCGGGCAGGATCCTTACCACAAGGCGGGCCAGGCGCACGGGCTGAGCTTCAGCGTGCGCGAGGGGGTGGCGGTGCCGCCGTCGCTGCGCAACGTCTTCAAGGAGCTGGGCGAGGATCTGGGCGTGCCGAAGCCGCGCAGCGGCAACCTCGACGGCTGGGCCGCACAGGGTGTCCTGCTGCTCAACTCGGTGCTGACGGTCCGGCAGGCCACCCCCGGTTCGCACGCCAACAAGGGCTGGGAGGAGTTCACCGACGCCACCATCCGGGCGCTCGACGCGCTCGACCAGCGCGTGGTGTTCCTGCTCTGGGGCGGCTACGCGCGCAAGAAGGCGGCGCTGGTGACCAACCCGCAGCACGTGGTGCTGGAGGCCGGGCACCCGAGCCCGATGAACCCGCGCGGTTTCCTCGGCAGCCGCCCGTTCAGCGCCGCGAACAAGGCGCTGGCCGACGCGGGGCTGCCCACCATCGACTGGGAGCGCTCAGCCGGCTGACCGGTCCGGCGCCTCGCCCGTCGCCGCGGCGAGGCGCCGGCGGTACCGGGACAGCAGCTCGGCTGTGCGCCGGTCGGTCACCTCCACCTCGACCAGCGGCTCGACCGGGTACGTACGTTCGCCGAGGCGGACCTCGATGGGCTCGGGCAGTTCGTTGCACATCCGGGCCCGCAGCTCGCCGTAGCGGGTCAGCCAACGGTGCTCGCCCGGCTCCTCGGGCTCCGTGTGGATGCCGCCCCACTCCTGCCATCGGGCGTTCCAGCGCTGCGCGTAGGTCCGATCGAGGAGCGCGCTGAACTGCGGCGAGTCCCGCCAGCGCACCGCGATCTCCACCGCGTCCACCGGCAGTGGCGCGACCTGCAGCAGGGCCGCCGTGCCGCCCGACAGCACGTACGGCAGGTCGCCCAGGGCCTCCGTGATCCGATCCAGCCGGAGCACTTCGATCCGCTCGGCAAGCACCGTCCCGGCCATCTCGTCCAGCGCGGCGTCCAGGTGGCTGTCCAGCGGCTCGACCTCGATCCGCAGTTGCCGGCCGAGCGCGGCGAGCAGGCGGTCCGCGGTGGTCAAACTCGGCAGCCGGTCGCCGCGTTCGATCCGGGCGATGGCGGCCTGACTGAGCCCGGACCGGGCGGCCAGCGCCTGCTGGGTGAGCCGGCTAGGGCGTGCCGAGGGCGTGCCGGGCGCGGGCGGAGTGGACGGCTAGGCTGGCTTACCGTGCTCGTACTCGTGGTGGACTCCTCGACGCCTGCGGTGACCGCGGCCCTGGCCGAGGTCTCGGCGGACGGCGTCGCGGTCCGCGCGTCCCGGTGCACCGTCGACGCCCGCGCCCACGGCGAGCTGCTCGCGCCGCAGGTCGACGCCGTGCTGGCGGACGTCGGTGCACGGCCCGCCGACCTGGCCGCGATCGTCGCCGGCCTCGGCCCGGGCCCGTTCACCGGGCTGCGCGTCGGGCTGGTCACCGCCGCCACCATGGGGCAGGTGCTCGGCGTGCCCACGTACGGCGTCTGCTCGCTGGACGGGCTCGGCCACCCGGCGGCCGCCGGCGAGCCGGTGCTGGCGGCGAGCGACGCGCGGCGCCGGGAGATCTACTGGGCCGTCTACGACGGCGCCGGCCAGCGCCTGGCCGGCCCGGAGGTGGCGGCCCCGGCGGTGGTCGCGGAGCGGGCGCGCGACCTGGCGGTCACCGTCGCGGTCGGCGACGGCGCGCACCGGTACGCGGACGTGCTGGGGCTGCCGGTCCGCGACGAGCCGCGCTACCCGGACCCGCTGGCGCTGGCCCGGCTCGCCGCGCCGCGGATCCGCGCGGGCGCGCCCGGCGAGACGCTGACCCCGCTCTACCTGCGCCGGCCGGACGCGGTCGCGGCCACCGGCCACAAGCCGGTCCTGCCATGAGGCTGGGCCGGTTCCGCTGGTGGCACATCGACGAGGTGCTGCCCATCGAGGCGGACCTCTTCGGCGCCGAGCAGTGGTCGGCGGCGATGTTCTGGAACGAACTCGCCAACGGGCACTTCTACCTGGTCGCCACCGACGACGACGGCGCCGTCCTCGGTTACGCCGGGCTGGCCGTGTCCCCGCCCGACGAGGCGTGGGTGCAGAACGTCGCGGTCCGCCGGGACGCCCAGCGCCGGGGGATCGGCCGGCTGCTGCTGGAGGCGCTGCTCGCCGAGGCGGCCCGGCGCGGCGCCCGCAGCACGCTGCTGGAGGTCGCCGCGGACAACGCGCCCGCGCAACGGCTCTACGCCACCTACGGCTTCGAGCCGATCGGCGTACGGCGCGGCTACTACCAACCGAGCAACACCGACGCGCTGGTCATGCAGCGCAACGAGGACTGACGCGCATGGCTGACGAACCCCTGATCCTCGGCATCGAGACCTCCTGCGACGAGACCGGCGTGGGCATCGTGCGCGGGCACACACTGCTCGCCGACGCGCTCGCCTCCAGCGTCGAGGAGCACGCCCGGTTCGGCGGCGTGGTGCCCGAGGTGGCCAGCCGCGCCCACCTGGAGGCCATCGTGCCGACCATGGACCGGGCGCTGCGCGAAGCGGGCGTCACCCTCGCCGACATCGACGCCATCGCCGTGACCTCCGGGCCGGGCCTGGCCGGCGCGCTGCTCGTCGGGGTCGCCGCCGCCAAGGGGTACGCGGTGGCGGCGGAGAAGCCGGTGTACGGCGTGAACCACCTCGCCGCGCACGTCGCGGTGGACACGCTCGAACACGGCCCGCTGCCCGAGCCCGCGATCGCGCTGCTGGTCTCCGGCGGGCACTCCTCGCTGCTGCGCGTCGACGACCTGGCCCGTGACGTGGTCCCGCTCGGCGCCACCATCGACGACGCGGCCGGCGAGGCGTTCGACAAGGTGGCCCGGCTGCTCGGGCTGCCGTTCCCCGGCGGGCCGTACATCGACCGCGAGGCGCGCGCCGGTGACCCGGCGTCGATCGCCTTCCCGCGCGGGCTGACCGCCGCGAAGGACCTGGTCGGTCACCGGTACGACTTCTCCTTCTCGGGCCTGAAGACGGCTGTGGCCCGCTGGGTGGAGGCGCGGCAGCGGGCCGGTGAGCCGGTGCCGGTCGCCGACGTGGCCGCGTCCTTCCAGGAGGCGGTCTGTGACGTGCTGGTCGGCAAGGCGATCGACGCCTGCCGCACCAGCGGCATCGACACGCTTGTCATCGGCGGCGGTGTGGCGGCCAACTCCCGGCTGCGGGCGATGGCCGAGCAGCGGGCCGGCAGGCACGGCATCCGGGTGCGTACGCCCCGGCCGAAGCTCTGCACGGACAACGGCGCGATGGTGGCCGCGCTCGGCTCCCATCTGGTGGCCGCGGGCGTCGCGCCGAGCCGGCTGGACCTGCCGGCCGACTCGGCGATGCCGCTGACAGTGGTCAGCGTGTGAGCGGGGAGGAGACCGACATGATCGTCCGGATGTGGGAGGCCAAGGCCGAGCCGTACGGCTTCGCCGACCTGATCACCTGGGTCTGCGAGACCGCGCTGCCCGAGTTCGAGCACGACCCGATGCACGTCTCCAGTGAGGTCTTCTCCTCCACCGACCACCGACTCGTGGTCATCACCAAGTGGCGCAACAACCCCCGGGAACTGCCCGAGCCGCCGGCCCGGCTGATCGCCCGCCCGCCGCACAGCTGGGACTTCACCCAGGTCGACCGCTGACGCGAGGGTCGTCACGACGGCCGGAATTGGTTGGCGCCCGGATCACCCCGGCACCTAGCGTCGGTGGGTCATGCGCTTCTCACCGGCCGGCGATCCCGGCACCCCCGACGCGCGGTCGGCCACCCGATACCTCGTGTGGCTCGCCGGGCGGCACCCCGTCATCTTCGGCGCCGGTCTCGCGCTCGGCGTGATCTGGATGCTGGCCCAGGCGCTGGTGCCGGCCGTGCTCGGCCGCGCCGTGGAAGCCGGCCTGGCCCAACGCGACCCGGACGCGCTGGTGCGCTGGAGTCTGGCCCTGCTCGGGCTGGGTCTGGTGCAGGCCGTCGCCGGGATCCTGCGCCACCGCTGCGCGGTGCACAACTGGCTCGGCGCCGCGTACCGCACCGTGCAGGTCACCGTGGACGCCACGAACCGGCTCGGCGCCGCGCTGCCCCGGCGGGTCGCGGCGGGCGAGGTGGTGAGCATCGGCACCGCCGACATCGAGCACATCGGCAGCGCCGTCGACATCACCGCCCGGGGCGCCGGCTCGGTGGTCGGCATCGTCACCGTCGCGGTGATCCTGCTCAACGCCTCCCAGCCGCTCGGCCTCGTGGTGGTGCTCGGGGTGCCGCTGCTGATGGCGCTCGTGGCGTTGCTGATCCGCCCGCTGCACCGGCAGCAGGCCGCGTACCGGGACTCGACCGGCCGGCTCACCGCCCGGGCCGCGGACATCGTCTCCGGCCTGCGCGTGCTGCGTGGAGTCGGTGGCGAGCCGGTGCTGTCCGAGCGCTACCGGCAACGGTCGCAGGCGTTGCGCGCGGACGGGCTGCGGGTGGCCCGGGTCGAGTCGCTCCTGCAGGCCGCGCAGATTCTGCTGCCCGGCGTCTTCGTGGTGCTGGTGACCTGGCTGGGCGCCCGGTTCGCGCTGCGCGGCGAGATCAGCGCCGGCGAGCTGGTCTCGTTCTACGGCTACACCGCGTTCCTGGTCAGCCCGCTGCGCAACCTCACCGAGGCGGCCGACAAGCTGACCCGGGGACACGTCGCGGCCCGCCGGGTCGTCCGGTTGCTGCGGCTCGCGCCGGAGTTCACCGACCCGGCCACGCCGGTGCCGGTGCCGGCCGGGCCGGGCGAGCTGGCCGACGTACGGTCCGGACTCGTGCTGCGACCGGGCCGGCTCACCGCGCTGGCCGCCGCCACCCCGCAGGACGCCACCGAGATCGCCGACCGGCTCGGCCGGTACGCCGACGGGGACGTCACGCTGCACGGCGTACCACTGCGGGACGTGGCGCTGGCGACGGTGCGGGAGCGGATTCTGGTGGCCGACAACGACGCGCAGCTGTTCAGCGGCGTGCTGCGCACGGAGCTGGACCCGCACGACCGGGCCGAGCCCGGCGCGGTGGCGGCGGCGCTGGCCGCGGCGAGTGCCACCGACATCGTCGAGGCGCTGCCCGGCGGCCTGGACGGCGAGGTCGCCGAACGCGGCCGGGAGTTCTCCGGCGGGCAGCGGCAACGGCTGCGGCTGGCCCGCGCGCTCGTCGCCGACCCGGAGACGTTGATCCTGGTCGAGCCGACCAGCGCGGTGGACGCGCACACCGAGGCGCGCATCGCCGAACGGCTCGGCCCGGCCCGCCACGGCCGCACCACGCTCGTCTGCACCACCAGCCCGCTGGTGCTCGGTCACGCCGACCACGTGGTCTTCGTCGAGGACGGCAAGGTCGTCGCCGAGGGCCGGCACGAGGAACTGCTCGCCGCCGAGCCGCGCTACGCCGCGACGGTGAGCCGGGAGGAGGACCGATGAGCAACGCGCTGCCCGTCGCCGACATCGCCCAGGTCCGCCGGTACGTGCGCGAGCTGATCCGCCGTCACCCGCGTGGCCTGGCCGTCGCGCTCGGCCTGCACGCGCTCGCCGCCGGCGCCGGGCTCGTCGCCCCGCGCCTGCTCGGTGACCTGGTGGAGGGGATCTCCCAGGGCATCTCCGCGACGACCGTGGACCGGGTCGTCGCGGCCATCGCCGCGTTCGTGGTGGTGCAGGCGGTGCTGGTCCGTTTCGCGCACCTGGCCTCGGCCCGGCTCGGTGAGCGGGTGCTCGCCGAACTGCGGGAGGAGTTCGTCGACCGGGTGCTCGCGCTGCCGCTCGCCACAGTGGAGCGGGCCGGCACCGGTGACCTGCTCACCCGTACCTCGCGGGACGTCGCCGCGCTGTCCCGTACGGTCCGGTTCGCCGGCCCGGAGACGCTCATCGCGGCGCTGACCGTGCTGCTGATCCTCGGCGCGCTGGTGCTGACCGGCCCGCTGCTGGCGCTGCCCAGCCTGCTGGCCGTGCCGGTGCTGTGGGCCGGCACCCGCTGGTACCTGCGCCGCGCGCCGCAGGGCTACCTGCGGGAGAACGCCGCCTACTCGGACATCACCGACGGGATCAGCGAGACGGTCGAGGGGGCGCGGACCACCGAGGCGCTGCGGCAGGCGGCCCGCCGCCGGGCGCGCGGCGACGCGGACATCAGCCGGTCGTACGCGGCCGAGCGCTACACGCTCTACCTGCGTACCGTGTTCTGGCCGGTGGCCGAGTTCGGCTACCTGGTGCCGATGGTGGCGACCCTGCTCATCGGCGGCTGGTTCCACCTGAAGGGCTGGGCCAGCCTCGGCCAGGTCACCGCCGCCACGCTCTACGCCCAGCAGCTCACCGACCCGATCGAGCGGCTGCTCGGCTGGCTGGACGAGTTCCAGGTCGGCGGTGCCTCGCTGGCCCGGCTGCTCGGGGTGGCCGCCGAACCGGACGAGCGCTCCCCGGCACCCGCCGCGCCGGCCCGGACCGGCGGCACGGGCCGGCTCGCCGCGCACGACGTCCGGTACGCGTACCGCCCGGGACACGACGTGCTGCACGGCGTGACGCTGGAACCCCGGCCGGGGGAGCGGCTCGCGATGGTCGGCCCGTCCGGGGCGGGCAAGTCGACGCTGGGCCGGCTGCTGGCCGGCGTGCACGCGCCGCGCGCCGGCACGGTGACTGTGGACGGCCGGCCGCTGGCCGGAATGCCCCTGGCCGAGCTGCGTACCCACGTCGCGCTCGTCAGTCAGGAGCACCACGTGTTCATCGGCACGCTCGCCGACAACGTGGCGATGGTCCGGCCGGACGCCGACCCGGCGCGGGTACGCGCGGCGCTGGCCGCCGTCGACGCACTGGACTGGGCGCTGGCCCTGCCGGACGGGCTCGACACGGCGGTCGGCGCGGGCGGCCACCCGCTCACCCCCGCGCAGGCGCAGCAGCTCGCGCTGGCCCGGCTGGTGCTCGCCGACCCGCACACGCTGGTGCTGGACGAGGCCACCTCGCTGATCGACCCGCGGGCGGCCCGGGCCCTGGAACGGTCGCTGGCGGCGGTGCTGCACGGCCGTACCGTCATCGCCATCGCGCACCGGCTCTTCTCCGCGCACGACGCGGACCGCGTGGCGGTGGTCGCCGACGGCCGGATCACCGAGCTGGGATCACACGACGAGCTGGTCGCGGCCGGTGGTTCGTACGCCGCGCTGTGGCGTTCCTGGCACGGCTGAGAACGCGCGACGGGCCCCGGCGGACGCGCCGGGGCCCGATCGACGGACGGCTCACGCGCGGCGGGTCAGCCGCCAGGTCGCGTACCCGCCGGTGCCGAGCGCGATCAGGAACACCGCCCACACCACACCGGTGCCCACCTGGAGTCCACCGCCGCTGCCCACGTTGGCCTGGGCGGCGGCGACGAGCGAGTCGCTCTGCGCGGGCGGCAGCGCAGCCGGCGGCAACTGCTGCCAGCGCACCAGCCCGGTGCTCTCCAGCATGGTCATGTGGTCGTTGACGAACGTGTTGGCGTCCTCGGCCAGCTTGCGGACGATCGGGTCGCGGGTGCTGGCCCGGACCGCGCCGATCACCGGGAAGATCTTGCCGTGGGCGACCCGCAGCCGGGTGACGAAGATCTGGTCGAACCGGGCACCGGTGGCGTTCTGCATCTCGGTCAGCCACCCCTTCTGCTCGGTCGTCGGATCGGTCGGCAGGGTGGCGCCGAGCTTGTTGGCCGCCTCGACCACCAGCTGGTCCAGCTCCGCGTGCTGCTTGGCGATCTCCGCGCCGACCTCGCGTACCCGGGCGGACTGGCCCTTCTCCGCCGCCATCTGCCCGGCCGGCATCTCCCACAGCCCGGCCAGCCGTACACCGTTGAGCAGCGTCATGTCGGCGGCGTTCATCTGCACGCCGGGGTTGGGTGCGGCCTGCGCCGTCCCGGGAACGACGCCGATCCCCGCGCCCAGCGCGGCGAGCAGCAGTACCACCCGGTGCGCCAGCTTGCGGCGTGCGGATTCCAGCGATGCCATGGTTGCGGTGCCTCCTCGGTCCGGACCGGTACGCGGGGTCGTGGACGGCCGCGCAAGCCGGCCGCCCGTCCGCACACTGGTACGGATCGGCGGGCCGATCAGTTCAGCGGGTCGGCGAGGAGTCGTTCGAACGCCAGCTCCGCGGCGCCGATCAGCGCCGCGTCGTCACCGAGCTTCGGGGTACGCAGCCGCACGTGCTCCAGGCACGCGGGCAGCCCGTTCGAGTTGAGCCGGCTGCGCACCTGCGCGGCGGCGGCCAGGTAGAGGTCACGCATGGTGCCACCGAAGATGACCATCTCCGGGTTGAAGATGTTCACCAGGTTCGCGACGCCGAAGCCGAGCCAGTCGCCGGCCTGCCGTACCGCGGTCTGGGCGCGGGCGTCACCGCGGTCGGCAGCGTCGAAGACGGCGAGCAGTGCGTCCCGGCCGCGCGCCTCGGACCGGCCGGCGGCGCGCAGCAGCCCGTGCTCGCCGATCTCGGTCTCCCAGCAGCCGCGCCGGCCGCAGTCGCAGCGCACCCCGTCGCGGACCACCACCATGTGGCCGACCTCGCCGCCGTAGCCGCCGTGCCCGGTCAGCCGCCGCCCTCCGGCGATGATGCCCGCGCCCACGCCGACGTCGCCGTAGAGGTAGATGACGTTGTCGCAGCCGACCGCCGCACCGCGGGCGTGCTCGGCGTACGCGGCCACGTCGGCCACGTTGCCCACCGTGATCGGTACGTCTATCCCCAGCTCGACGGCGAGCGCGGCACCGATCGGCTCGTCCACCCAGCCGGTGGTCGGGCTGAGCCGGACCAGCCCGTCCTCCCGGCGGACCATGCCGCAGACCGCCAGCCCGGCGCCCACGCAGATCGCATCCGTCGGCACCGACTGGTGCATCTCCTTGACCGCGCCGGCGAGCAGCGGAGCGGCCTCCCCGGCGACCAGGTTGCGCGGCCGGTCCATCTCCCGGCGGTCGAGCACCTCACCGCCGAGCCCGACCCGCGCGGCCCGCAGCCGGTCCACCTCGACGCTGTACGCGTACGCGTAGACCCGACCCGACTCGGGCCGGACGACGAGTGACGGTCGTCCGGCCCGGCCGGTCTCCTTCGGCGTCCCCTCGCTGACCAGACCGGCGCCGGCCAGGTCGGCGGTCAGCGCGCCGATGGTGCTGCGGTTGAGGCCGAGCGCTGTGGTCAGCTCGGCCCGCGTGGTGGCGCCGTGGACGTGTACATAGCGGAGCAATGCGCCCAGGTTCTGCCGACGGATCTCGTCCTGACTGGGGCCCGCGCGCATTGCCACTGCCATGGTGTTCCCGTACCCCGGGTCAGCGCGTGCCGGTGGCGGCGGCCCGCCGGCGCGACAGCGCGTCGATGGTCGCGGCGGCGAGCAGCACCACGCCGGTGACCACGAACTTGACGCCCGAGCTGTATCCCATCAGTCCCATACCGTTGTCGATGACCGCCACCACCGCGCCACCGAGCACGGCGTCGAGAACCCGGCCCTTGCCGCCGAAGAGGCTGGTGCCGCCGATCACCGCCGCGCCGACGGCGTAGAGCAGTACGTTACTGCCACCGGTGTTGGGGTCGACCGAGTTGGCCCGGCTGGCGGCCACGATGCCGCCGATCGCGGCCATCGAGGAGCAGATGATGAACACGGAGATGCGGATCCGGTCGACGTTGATGCCGGCCCGGCGGGCCGCCTCGGCGTTGCCGCCGACCGCGTAGATGTGCCGCCCGTAGCTGGTGCGCTGGAGCACGAACGTCCAGACGACGAGCAGGAGCGCGATGATCGGCACCACGATCGGCACGCCCTTGAGCGAGACGACGAGCACGTTGCGGCTGCGCTCCAGGTTGAGCACGTAGACCGCCACGCCGAGGATCACGGCCAGGCCGGCGATCCGGCCGGCGACCACCGCGATCGGGTCGGTGAGCAGGCCGCGGGCGGCCCGGTTCCGGTGCCGCAGCAACTGCACGGCCGCGTACCCGGCGACGGCGACGGCAGCGAGCGACCAGCCCAGGACGGGCGAGAGGTTGCGGTTGGCGATCGCCACGAGCACATCGTCCCGGACCGCGATGTTGGCACCCTCGTCCATGAGCGTCAGCACGACGCCCTGGAAGGCCAGGAACCCGGCGAGCGTGACCACGAAGGAGGGGATACCGACCTTGGCGACCAGCAGGCCCAGCACGGTGCCGATCACCACGCCGGTTACGACGGCGGAGAGCACCGCCACGTACCAGGGGTAGCCGAGTACCGTCACGACGTTGGCCAGGATCGCGGCGCAGACGCCGCTGGCGAATCCGGCGGAGAGGTCGATCTCGCCGAGCAGCAGGACGAAGACCAGGCCCATGGCGATGAGCGTGACCGCCGCGCCCTGGGTGAACAGGTTCGCCAGGTTGCCGGCGGTGAAGAACGACGGGCGGGCGATCGAGAAGCCCACCGCCAGCGCCACGAGCATGACCACGGCGGGGAGCGCGCCGATGTCGCCGCCGCGTACCCGGCGCCAGTAGTTGTTGACGTGGCTGCCCAGGGTCGGTGCCGAGGTGACGCCGGCCGGGCCTTCCTTCTTCACGACGGTGGCGGTCATCGGACGGCTCCTGGAGTGGTGTCGGCGGGCGCGGCGCCGTTGCCGCCCGGCTCGCCGGTGAGGCCGAGGCTGCCGGAGCGGCCGGCGGTGATCAGCTCGACCACCTGCGAGTGGGTGATGTCTGTGGTCTTCACCTGGGCGACCATCTGGCCGAGGTAGAGCGCAGCGATCCGGTCGGAGACGGCGAAGACGTCGTTCATGTTGTGCGAGATGAGCACCACGGCCAGGCCGTTGTCGGCCAGCCGGCGCACCAGCTCCAGCACCTGGGCGGTCTGCGCGACGCCGAGCGCGGCGGTCGGCTCGTCCAGGATGACCAGCCGGCTGTTCCAGAGCACGGCCTTGGCGATGGCGACTGTCTGCCGCTGGCCGCCGGAGAGGCTGGAGACGTGCTGGCGCAGCGACTTCACGGTGCGCACACTCAGGCCGGCGAGCGTCTCGGCGGCCATCTGCTCCATGGTCGGCTCGTCGAGCACGATGCCGCTGCGCTTCTCTCGGCCGAGGAACATGTTCTGCACGATGTCGAGGTTGTCGCAGAGCGCGAGATCCTGGTAGACGACCTCGATGCCGAGCGCGGCGGCGTCGCGGGGGCTGTTAATGCTGACCGCCCGGCCGTCGAAGACGAACTCGCCGGCGTCGGTGGGGTGGATGCCGCTGATGCACTTGACGAGGGTCGACTTGCCGGCGCCGTTGTCACCGACGAGCGCGGTCACCTCGCCGGCGTGCGCGGCGAAGGCGACGTCACGCAGCACCTGGACGGGACCGAAGCTCTTGTCGATCCCGCGTAGCTCCAGCAGGGGGGTTGCGGACACGGGGTTCTCCTTTGGGCGGAGGGAGGTCTCGGATCCCGTCCGGCGCGGGTGCCGCCCGGCACGGGTTCTCCCGTGCCGGGCGGCACCGCCTGAGGCGGGTGGGTCAGCTCACGCCGGCGTCGGTGCAGAGCTTCGCGAAGGCACCGGTGCAGAGCTCGTCCTTGGTGACGTAGCCGTCAGCCACCACGTCCTTGACGTTGTCCTTGTAGATGGCCTTGGGCTCCAGCAGCACCGACGGCACGTCTCGGCCGCCCTCCGGGTCCTTGACCGTCTGGCCGGTGTCCTTCCGCTCACCCTTGGCGAGTGCGATGGCCAGCTCGGCGGCGGCGTCCGCCTCCTTCTTGACCGCCTTGTAGACCGTCATGCACTGGTCACCGGCGAGGATGTTCTGCAGGCCCTCCTTGGTGGCGTCCTGACCGGTCACCGGAACCTTGCCGTTGAGCTTGTTCTTCTTCAGCACCGAGATGGCCGCGTTGCCGAGACCGTCGTTGGCGGCGAGCACGCCGTCGATCTTGCCGCCGGCCTTGGTCAGCTGCTGCTCGAAGATCGTGGCGGCCTGCGCGTTGTCCCAGGCCGGCACCGAGTCGTCGGCGACCTTGGTGTACTCCTTCGAGTCGAACTTCGGCTTGAGTACCGAGTCGTACCCGTTCTTGAACAGGGTGGCGTTGTTGTCGGTCGGCGAGCCGTTGAGGTACGCGATCGACGGGTTCTTGACGCCCTTGTCGGTCAGGCACTTGCTCAGGCCTTCGCCCTGGAGCTTGCCGACGGCCTCGTTGTCGAAGCTGACGTAGTACTGGGCGGAGCCGCCCAGGGTCAGCCGGTCGTAGTCGATGGTCGCCACGCCCTGCGACTTGGCCTTGTCGAGCACGGCCTTGCCGGTGCCGGAGTCCAGGTTGACGATCATCAGGACGTTGACGCCGTTGGTGATCATCTGGTCGGCGATGGTCTGGAACGCGGTCTTGTCGTTCTGCGCGTTCTGGATGTCGGACTCGACGCCGGCCGCGTCGAACGCCGCCTTCAGGTACTTGCGGTCCGCGCCCTCCCAGCGGGCGGAGGACTTGCTGTCCGGCAGGATCACGCCGATCTTCGGCTTCTTGGCGTTGGAGCCGCCGGCCTCGTCGGAGGAACCGCCGTTGTCACCGCAGGCGGCCATGCTGCCGGTCGCGAGGAGACCGACGGCCGCGAAGGTGAGGAAGCCCTTGCGCATGTGCAGGGTCCTTTCGGAGGTGGGGGAGTGGTGATGTTTTGTTGTGCCCGGCAACGTATTCCCCGCTTCCCATGCACCGCAAGACTGCCGAGGTCAGAAGTTTGTTGGCGGCGGTAACAATTCAGCAACGCGGTTGTCACCCGCGGGACACCGCCGGGAGAGTGCGCTCCGGGAACGCTCCCACACGTACCGTCACGAGCCCGCTCAGGCGGCGGTGATCGATGCCGTCGTCGCCCCGGTGAGCGCCACCAGATCGGTCGGCGCGAGCTGCACCTGCAACCCCCGGCGGCCCGCCGAGACGTACACGGTCGGGTGCGTCAGCGCGGAGGCGTCGATGACCGTCGGTAGCCGCTTGCGCTGCCCCAGCGGGCTGATGCCACCGCGGACGTATCCGGTCGCCCGCTCGGCCGTCGTACGGTCCGCCATCGTCGCCCGCTTGCCGCCGGCCGCGGCGGCGAGCGCCTTCAGGTCCAGCTCGCCGGTCACCGGCACCACCGCCACCGTCAGCCCGCCGTCGACCTCGGTGACGAGCGACTTGAACACGCGCTCCGGCGCCACCCCGAGCGCGGTCGCGACGAGCGCGCCGTAGTTCGGCGCGTCCGGCGAGACGTCGTAGGTGTGGGTGCTGTGGGCGATCTTCCGCTTGCTCAGCAACGCGATCGCCGGAGTGCCAGGGCCCGCCACCGGATCAAGCTAGCCCGGTCGTCGGCCCACCGCGAGCCGAAACCGCGCGCCGCGGGTCAGCCGCCCGCCGGAACCGGCCGGCACACGAGCACCGTGGGGTCGCCGGCGACCCGGGTCAGCACCAGGTCGGCCGCCGCCTCGCCGGAGAGCCGCAGGTCACGGCGCAGCTTCTCCGGCTCCAGCGCCGACCCGCGCTTGCGGATCTCGACCCGGCCGACCCGTCGCTCCCGCAGCAGCGCGCGCAGCCGCTTCAGCGAGAACGGCAGCACGTCGGTGATCTCCAGGCAGCGGGCGAACGGGGTGGGCCGGGCCTCGTCGGCGTACAGGTAGGCGATCGACGGGTCGGCGAGCGTGGCGTCGAGGTCGGCGGCCAGCTCGGCGACCAGGTGCGCGCGTACCACCGCCGGGTCCGGGTCGTAGAGGAACCGCCGCACCGGCCCCACCGGCGCCTCGACCACCCCGGTCCCGGTGAGCTGATAGGAGGGGACCCTTTTACTACCCGAGGCGTTAAGAAGGGGCCCTTCCTTCTCGCGCAGCACTGTGGCGCGGCGGGGGACCTCGGCCAGGTCGCCGCACCACAGCGCGGCCTCGACCAGGTCGCCGTCCGCACTCACCCACTCCGCCTCGGCGCCGGCCGGGATCAGCGCGTGGTCCAGCCCGGGTGCCACCTTCACCACGGTGCGCGGCACCCGCGCGGCCAGGCCGGTGACGAAGTCCCACGGCGGCGAGTAGGCGTTCGGGTCGAACACGCGCCGCCCGGTGCCGGCCCGCCGCCGCGCCGGATCGCAGAACACCGCGTCGACAGGGCTCACGTCGAACGCCGTGGCGTCACCGCACTCGACTGTCACCAGGTCGGCGAGCCCGGCCGCCCCGGCGTTCGCGGCGGCCATCTCGGCGGTGAGCGGGTCGGCCTCCACCGCGTACACCCGGATGCCGGCGCGGCCCGCGGCGAGCGCGTCGGCGCCCAGGCCGCACCCCAGGTCGGTCAGCGTGGTCACGCCCGCGGCGCGCAGCCGCGCGGCGCGCCGGTCCGCGACCGCGCGACGGGTGGCCTGCTCCAGCCCGGCCCGGGTGAGGAACATCCCGGCCGCGACCGGGCCGAACTTGCCGGCCGCCCGGCGGCGCAGCTCCGCCTGGGTCAGCGCCGCGGCCGCGAGCCCGCCGGGGATGCCGGCCGAGCGCAGCGCGGCCGCCGCCGCCAGCGGGTCGCCGCCGGCCACCCGCTCGGCCGCGGCGAGCGCCGCCGACCCCTCGGGGGTACGCAGCGCGGCGAGCTGGTCGAGATCCACGCGCTCATTCTCCCGGCCCGGTTCCGGCGCGACACGGAGGGCGACGCGTTGGCACTCTCCTTGACGGAGTGCTAGCCGAGGAATAACCTGCGATTAGCACTCTCACCCTGAGGGTGCCAACGCCCGAGCCTCGTGCCCGGGGGTTGAGCGCCAGGCGGACCGGCACCCGCGACGACGGCCCCGCCCGGTGGCATGTGGCAGATTGACGCTGGTCGGCGTGCCGGCCGGCAACGACACCAAGTACCCGGGAGGGTATGCCCGTGACTACCGCGACCAAGGTTGCGATCAAGCCGCTCGAGGACCGCATCGTGGTCCAGGCGAACGAGGCCGAGACCACCACCGCCTCGGGCATCGTGATCCCCGACACCGCCAAGGAGAAGCCGCAGGAGGGCACCGTCCTCGCTGTCGGCCCGGGCCGGATCGACGACAAGGGCAACCGCGTGCCGATCGACGTGAAGGTCGGCGACACCGTCCTCTACTCGAAGTACGGCGGCACCGAGGTCAAGTACGCCGGCGAGGAGTACCTGGTGCTCTCCGCCCGCGACGTCCTCGCGGTCATCGAGAAGTAAGCAACCGATCAGTGTCGTTGCCCCGGTCCGGCTCGCCGGGCCGGGGCAACGTCGCTTCGAAGGGATACTGATGGCGAAGATCCTCAGCTTCTCGGACGACGCCCGGCACCTGCTGGAGCACGGTGTCAACGCCCTCGCGGACGCGGTGAAGGTCACCCTCGGCCCGCGCGGGCGCAACGTCGTCCTGGACAAGAAGTTCGGTGCGCCCACGATCACCAACGACGGCGTGACCATCGCCAAGGAGATCGAGCTCACCAACCCGTACGAGAACCTCGGCGCGCAGCTGGTCAAGGAGGTGGCGACCAAGACCAACGACGTCGCCGGCGACGGGACCACCACCGCCACCGTGCTGGCCCAGGCGATGGTCCGTGAGGGCCTGCGCAACGTGGCCGCCGGCACCAACCCGACCGGCCTGAAGCGGGGCATCGACGCGGCGGCCGCCAAGGTCTCCGAGGCGCTGCTCGGCAAGGCCGTCGAGGTCTCCAGCAAGGAGTCGATCGCGCACGTCGCGACCGTCTCCGCGCAGGACGCCGCGATCGGCGAGCTGATCGCCGAGGCGATGGAGAAGGTCGGCCGCGACGGCGTCATCACCGTCGAGGAGGGCTCCGCGCTCACCACCGAGCTGGAGGTGACCGAGGGTCTCCAGTTCGACAAGGGCTTCATCTCCCCGAACTTCGTCACCGACCTGGAGGCGCAGGAGGCGGTCCTGGAGGACCCGTACATCCTGATCACCACCCAGAAGATCTCGGCGATCGAGGAGCTGCTGCCGCTGCTGGAGAAGGTCCTCCAGAACAACAAGCCGCTGCTCATCGTCGCCGAGGACGTCGAGGGCCAGGCCCTGTCGACGCTCGTGGTGAACGCGCTGCGCAAGACCGTCAAGGTCTGCGCGGTCAAGGCCCCCGGCTTCGGCGACCGCCGCAAGGCGATGCTGCAGGACATGGCGATCCTCACCGGTGCCGAGCTGGTCGCCCCGGAGCTGGGCTACAAGCTCGACCAGGTCGGCCTGGAGGTGCTGGGCACCGCCCGCCGCGTCGTGGTCGACAAGGAGAACACCACTGTCGTCGACGGTGGCGGGCAGGCCGCCGAGGTCGCCGACCGGGTCGCGCAGATCCGTAAGGAGATCGAGGCCTCCGACTCCGAGTGGGACCGGGAGAAGCTGGCCGAGCGGCTGGCGAAGCTCTCCGGCGGCATCGCCGTGATCAAGGTCGGCGCGGCCACCGAGGTCGAGATGAAGGAGCGCAAGCACCGCATCGAGGACGCCATCGCCGCGACCAAGGCCGCGGTCGAGGAGGGTACGGTCCCGGGTGGCGGCGCCGCCCTGGCCCAGATCCTGCCGGTGCTCGACGACGACCTGGGCTTCACCGGTGAGGAGAAGGTCGGCGTCTCGATCGTGCGCAAGTCGCTCGTCGAGCCGCTGCGCTGGATCGCCCAGAACGCCGGCCACGACGGCTACGTGGTGGTGCAGAAGGTCGTCGGCCAGGACTGGGGCCACGGCCTCGACGCCGCCACCGGCGAGTACGTCGACCTGGCCAAGTCCGGCATCATCGACCCGGTGAAGGTGACCCGCAACGCGGTCAGCAACGCCGCCTCGATCGCCGGCCTGCTGCTCACCACCGAGAGCCTCGTGGTGGAGAAGCCGGCCGAGCCGGAGCCGGCCGCCGGTGGACACGGCCACTCGCACGGCCACGGCCACCAGCACGGCCCGGGTTTCTGACCGAGCAGTACGGCCCGACGTCAGGGCACACCGCCGACCCGGTGGTGTGCCCTGACGCATATGTCCTTACGGAACGCTGACGGAATTGGCAGCCGGACCGGCGGGTCGATCAGACTGGGTGCCGTGAGCACCCTCTCCCGCCGCCGCGCGGCGCTGGCCGGTGTCGTCGCCGCAGTGGTGGCACTCGGCACCGCCGAACCCGTGGCGGTCCTGACCGGTCCCCGGTCCGCGCCGCTCGTCGCCGTCGGCGGACTCGTCGTCGACCTGGTGCCCGAGCCGCTCAAGCAGTTCGCCATCGACGTCTTCGGCACGTACGACAAGATCGCCCTGCTGGCCGGGACGGCGCTGCTGCTGGCCGCCTTCGGGGCGCTGCTCGGTCTGGCGGCGGCCCGGCGGCTGGTGATCGGCCTGGCCGGCGTCGCCGCGTTCACGGTGCTCGGCGTCGCCGCCGCGCTGACCCGGGCCGGAGCGGACGCGTTCGACGCGCTGCCCTCGCTGGTCGGCGGCGGACTGGGCGCGCTGACGCTCTGGGCGTTCGTGGCCGGCCCGCTGGGGCCCGGCCGGGACGTGGCCACGCAGCCGGCACCGCCCCCGGCGGTCGCCGCGCTCGCGGGGGAGGAGAAGACCCCGGGTGGCTGGGAGCCGGTCCGGCACGACGACGCGGAGTCGCGGCGGCGGTTCCTGCGCGGTGCCGGGCTGCTCACCGGCGCTGCTGCGGTGGCCGGGCTGGGCGGGCACTGGCTGGCCGGCCGGCGCGGCGTGTCGGCGGCCCGGGAGGCGGTGACGTTGCCCGCCCCGGTGGCGCCCGCCCCGCAGGTACCGGCCGGAGCGGACCTGTCACTGCCCCGGCTCGCGCCGTACGTCACGCCGAACCGGGAGTTCTACCGGATCGACACCGCGCTGGTGGTGCCGCAGGTGGACCCGGCCACCTGGCGGCTGCGGATCCACGGGCGGGTGCGCAACCCGATCGAGCTGAGCTTCGACGACCTGCTGGCCCGCCCGATGGTCGAGCGGTACGTGACGCTCGCCTGCGTCTCCAACGAGGTGGGCGGCGACCTGATCGGCAACGCGCGCTGGCTCGGCGTACCGATCAAGGAGCTGCTCGACGAGGCCGACCCGGCCGACGGCGCGGACCAGGTGGTGGGCCGCGCGGTCGACGGCTGGACCTGCGGCACACCCACCTCGGTGCTGCGCGACGGCCGGGACGCGCTGCTCGCGGTCGGCATGAACGGCGAGCCGCTGCCGATCCAGCACGGCTTCCCGGTGCGGATGGTGGTGCCCGGCCTGTACGGGTACGTGTCGGCCTGCAAGTGGCTCACCGAGCTGGAGCTGACCAGCTTCGCCGACTTCGACGCGTACTGGGTGCCGCGCGGCTGGTCCGCGCAGGGCCCGATCAAGACGCAGTCCCGGATCGACACGCCCCGGCCCCGCAGCCGCCCGGCCGCCGGACCGGTGACGGTGGCCGGTGTGGCGTGGGCGCAGCACCGCGGCATCAGCCGCGTGGAGGTCCGCGTGGACGGCGGCCCCTGGCAGGAGGCGACACTGGCGTCTGCCGTGTCGGCGGACACCTGGGTGCAGTGGTCGTGGCGGTGGGACGCGACGCCGGGCGAGCACACGCTCCAGGTACGGGCGACGGACACGACTGGTGAGACCCAGACGGAACAGCCCGCCCCGGTCGCCCCCGACGGCGCAACCGGATGGCACACAGTGAGAGTCACGGTCACCTGACCCGGCCGCCCCACCTCCGAAAGATCAACACCAGTTCCCCGAAGTGGTGGCATCAAAGGCTCAGTGATATGACCACCTCGCCGAGCTGGTGTTGATCACGCGAGGGCCGGGACGGGACGACACGACGCCGCGCCCCGGGGTTGCGGGGCGCGGCGTCGGAGGTCGTGGAACCGGTCAGGCGACCTTGCGCTGGTCCGGCACGGCGGTGTTGTGCGGGCGGCCGAGGCGTGCCTCCAGCCGGGCGATGTCCACCTTGGTCTGCCGGCGGTCGGCCAGGTCCTCCCAGCCGAGGGCGAGCAGCCGCAGCCGCTCGGACTCGCTGAACCCGCCCCAGACGCCGTACGGCTCGCGCACGGAGAGCGCGTGGGCGGCGCACTCGGCGCGTACCGGGCAGGCGCGGCAGACCGACTTGGCGCCGGTCTCGCGGCGCAGCCGGGAGGAGCCGCGCTCGCCGTCCGGGTGGAAGAACTGCGCGCTGTCGCGGCCACGGCAGGCTCCGAGCCGCTGCCAGTCCCAGAGCTCGTCGATCGGTCCAGGCAGCCTACGTACGTTCGACATCAGCACCCCTCCTCCCGCGCGGCACCGCGGAGAATGTTCGTTGCCAGCTACCGGGCGGCGGTCCGCGCGGGATGCCGGTTCCGGATGAACCCCTCGGTACCCGAGCGGTCCGCGCCTCACACATCTGTGATCGAAAACGTCGGACACTCGGCGGCATATGCCCCATCTGTCGGAAAAGTTCGGATGATTGCCCGGAACCCCCTCCCGACCCCACCTCCGCATGGTCTGCTCTGAGTCGGAGAGGAGACCACTGTGCGTAGTGTTCTTGTGTGCGTTCGGACACCATTGGCGGCCCAGCATCTGACCTCCGCGGCGGCGCGGCTCGGGCTGTCCGGCGTCGTCCGGACGGCCGTCTCCGATCCGGAGGTGATGTTGCGGCTCGCGGAGCGTCCGGTGGACGTGGTGCTCGCCGACACCGCGCTGACCCGTCCGGACAGCGCCGGCTTCGTCCGGCGGGTGCTGGCCCGCGCACCGCAGGCGGCGGTGCTGCTGCTCGGCGCCGAGGAGTCGGAGTCGGCGGCGGCCACCATCAGCGCCGGAGCGCGGGGCCTGATCCAGAACGCGGACCACGACCTGACCAGCGCTGTGGCCAAGGCGCTGCTGCTGCTGTCCGCCCCCGGGCGGAGCAACAGGAACCGGGTGGCGGACACCGCCCGGGACGCGGCGGCGGTGGGCGGGCCGACCCGGCCGGCGGTGCCGGGGCGTACCCCGGGTGGGCCCGGCTGGCCGGCGACGGCCCCGGTGGACGCCGCGGGCCTGCCCACAGTGGTGCCCGTGCAGCGGGGTGAGGACCCGGACGACCCCGCGGCCGACGGCGCGGAGGCGCCCCGGGCGGGTGCGGTCCAGCGACCGGCGCGGACGCCGCGCAGCGCGATCGGGCTGACCGAGCGCGAGCTTCAGGTGCTGCTCGGCATGGCCGAGGGCAAGAGCAACGCGGAGATCGGGCGGGAGCTGTTCGTCTCCGAGGACACGGTCAAGACGCACGCCCGGCGGCTGTTCCGCAAGCTCGGCGCGCGCGACCGGGCGCACGCCGTCGCGGCCGGGTTCCGGGCGGGTCTGGTCGCCTGACCCGCCCGGCTGTCACTCCTGCGCGGAGTCGTCGGTGCCCTCGGTGAGCGTGTCGTGCACGCCGTCGGCGTACCCGCGGGCGTAGTCCCAGCTCACGTAGTGGTCCGGGTCCGGGTCGTAGGCCGGCTCGTGCACCCGGGGACGCCCCGAGTTGAGCAGGTGGCGCAGGTTGCCGCGCAGCAGGTCCCAGTCGAAGTAGTGCGGCTCGCGGCAGTCCTCGCACTCGATCACCAGGCCGCGCACGCCGATCGGCTGGAGCAACGCCTGGTAGATCTCCAGATCGGCGAGATCCTCCAGGACGTCCTGGCGCTCGACCTCGGTCAACGGGTCGAGCGCGTCGTCGTCGCCGGGATCGTGCAGGCCGGCAGCCGGATCGGCCGGGTCGCCGTTGAACGGGTCGATGGGCTCGTCGTGCACCCCCTCACCGTAGACCCCGAGCCGCCGGAAAGCCCGCCCCAGCCCGTGCTGTGGCCCTGCCTACCCTCGGGCCCGCCGCTGCCCGGGCGCGGACGGGTAGGTGGGTACGATGAGGCGACGCGCCGTCACCCGGCGCCTGCCGGTGCCCCCGCGCGCCGCCTCGCTGCAGCCCGTTCGACCAGCTCAGGGGAGCAATCGTGGAGAATTCGCCCAGCACCGAGATCCCGGCCGGCGCCGACGGCGGGGAGCTGGGTGGCCATCTGCCCGAGCTGCCTGCGGGTTCGGCCCGCGTGGTACCGCTCGGGCTGACCTTCGACGACGTCCTGCTCCAGCCGGGCGAGTCGGACGTCGTCCCCAGCCGCGTCAACACCCGCACCCGCCTCACCCGCAACATCGAGCTGACCGTGCCGTTGCTGTCCAGCGCGATGGACACCGTCACCGAGGCGCGGATGGCGATCGCCATGGCCCGCCAGGGCGGCATCGGCGTGCTGCACCGCAACCTCTCCGTCGAGGACCAGGCGCTCCAGGTCGACCTGGTGAAGCGCTCCGAGTCCGGCATGATCACCAACCCGGTGACCGCCAGCCCCGACGACACGCTGCGCGAGGTCGACGCGCTCTGCGGCCGCTACCGCATCTCCGGCGTGCCGGTGGTGGACGGGCAGGGCCAGCTGGTCGGCATCGTCACGAACCGCGACATGCGGTTCGTCTCCGACCCGGCCACGCCGGTCCGCGAGATCATGACCCGCACCCCGCTGATCACCGCTCCGGTCGGCGTGAGCAAGGACGACGCGCTCGGCCTGCTGCGCCAGCACAAGATCGAGAAGCTGCCGATCGTGGACGCGGGCGGCAAGCTGCGCGGCCTGATCACGGTCAAGGACTTCACCAAGAGCGAGCAGTACCCGAACGCCACCAAGGACGACGCGGGCCGGCTCCGGGTCGCCGCCGCGGTGGGCGTGGGCGAGGACGGCTACAAGCGGGCCCGTGCCCTGGTCGACGCCGGCGTGGACGTCGTCATCGTGGACACCGCGCACGGCCACCAGCGCGCCGTGCTGGAGATGGTCGCCCGGCTCAAGCGGGACGTCACCATCGACATCGTGGGCGGCAACATCGCCACGTACGCGGGCGCGAAGGCGCTCGTCGAGGCCGGCGCGGACGGCGTCAAGGTGGGCGTCGGCCCGGGCGCCATCTGCACCACCCGGATCGTTGCCGGGGTCGGCGTACCGCAGATCACCGCGATCATGGAGGCGGCCCGTGCCGCCCGCCCGGCCGGCGTGCCGGTGATCGGTGACGGCGGCATCCAATACTCCGGCGACATCGCCAAGGCGCTCGTCGCCGGCGCCGACACGGTGATGCTCGGCAGTCTGCTCGCGGGCTGCGAGGAGAGCCCCGGCGAGCTGATCTTCATCAACGGCAAGCAGTACAAGGCGTACCGCGGGATGGGCTCGCTCGGCGCGATGCAGTCGCGCGGCCAGGGCAAGTCCTACTCCAAGGACCGCTACTTCCAGCAGGACGTGCTCGCCGAGGACAAGCTGGTCCCGGAGGGCGTCGAGGGCCAGGTGCCCTACCGGGGGCCGCTGTCCGCCGTCGCCCACCAGCTCACCGGTGGGCTGCGCGCCGCCATGGGGTACGTGGGCGCGGAGAGCATCCCGGAGCTGCACCGGCGTGGCCAGCTCATCCGGATCACCGCGGCCGGGCTCAAGGAGAGCCACCCGCACGACATCCAGATGACGGTCGAGGCGCCCAACTACCACTCCCGCTGACCCACCACCCCCAACCACCTGGAGTCCCTCATGCGTGACGTGGTCGAGATCGGGCTGGGCAAGACCGCGCAGCGCGGCTACCACCTGGACGACATCGCCATCGTGCCGAGCCGCCGCACCCGGGACGTCGACGACGTCTCCACCGCGTGGCAGCTCGACGCGTACCAGTTCGGCATCCCGTGCGTCGCGCACCCCTCGGACGCGACCATGAGCCCCGCCTCGGCGGTCCGGCTCGGCCAGCTCGGTGGCCTCGGCGTGCTGAACGTCGAGGGCCTGTGGACCCGGTACGAGAACCCGGCCAAGATCCTGGAGGAGCTGGCCGGTCTCGGTGAGGACGCGCGGGCGACCAAGCGCCTCCAGGAGGTCTACGCCGAGCCGATCCGTCCCGACCTGATCGCCGAGCGGGTCCGCGAGCTGCGCGAGGGCGGCGGCACGGTGGCGGTGCGGGTCTCCCCGCAGCACACCCTGGCGCTGGCCCCGGTGATCCTCGACGCCGGCGTGGACATCCTGGTCATCCAGGGCACGCTCGTCTCGGCCGAGCACGTCTCCACCACCGACGAGCCGCTGAACCTCAAGGAGTTCATCGCCGACCTCGACCTGCCTGTCGTCGTCGGCGGCTGCACCGACTACAAGACCGCGCTGCACCTGATGCGTACCGGCGCGGCCGGCGTGATCGTGGGCATCGGCGGCGACGACTGGTCGACCACCGAGTCGGTGCTCGGCATCCGGGTGCCGATGGCCACCGCCATCGCCGACGCCGCCGCCGCCCGCCGCGACTACCTGGACGAGACCGGCGGCCGGTACGTGCACCTGATCGCCGACGGCGACATGCAGACCTCCGGCGACATCGCCAAGGCGCTCGGCTGCGGCGCGGACGCGGTGATGCTCGGCGAGCCGCTGTCGCTGTGCGAGGAGGCCCCGGCCGGCGGCGCCTGGTGGCACTCCGCGGCCAGCCACCCGTCGCTGCCCCGGGGCGCGTTCGAGGTGGCCGGCGAGCCGCTCGGCTCGATGGAGAAGCTGCTGTTCGGCCCGGCCGACGAGCCGGACGGCCAGCTCAACCTCTTCGGCGGCCTGCGCCGCGCGATGGCCAAGTGCGGCTACCGCGACCTGAAGGAGTTCCAGAAGGTCGGGCTCGTCCTCGACCGCTGAGCACCGCTGAGCACGGCATGACGGCGCGGGCGCGCGGCGCGGACCTGTTCCGGCCCCGCCCGCGCCGTCGCGCGTCTAGGCTCGCCGGGTGAGACGGGGGCGGGTCTGGGCGGCAGGGCTGGTGGCGGCGGCGCTCGCGCTGGGCGGCTGCACCGGCGGTGACGACGGCAACGGGTTCCGGCCGGGCGCGGCGGACGCCGGTGACCCGTACGTGCCGGGCGCCGGCAACGGCGGCTACGACGTGGGCCACTACGCGCTGGACGTGCGCTACGACCCGGCGAGCGACCGGCTCACCGGTACCGCCACGCTGACCGTCACCGCGACCCGGGCGCTGTCCCGGTTCCAGCTCGACCTGGCCGGGCTGGACGTCGAGCGGGTGCGGGTGGACGGCGCGGCGGCGAAGCACCGCCACGACGGCGCCGAGCTGATCGTCACCCCGGCGGGCGGGCTGCCGTCCGGGCGGCGGTTCACCGTCGAGGTGACGTACGGCGGGGTGCCGCAGCCGCTGCCCAACGCCGAACTCGGCGACGGCGGATTCCACGCCACACCTGACGGTGCGATAGCGCTCGGCCAGCCCGAGTCGGCGAGCACCTGGTATCCGGTGAACGACCACCCGTCGGACAAGGCCACCTACGACCTCGCGGTCACCGTGCCGGACGGCCTCGCCGCGCTGTCCAACGGCGTGCCGCAGGGCAGGACGTCCAGCGGCGGCTGGACCACCTGGCGCTGGTCCGAGCGCGCGCCGATGGCCAGCTACCTGAGCACGCTGGTGATCGGCGACTACCGGGTCAGCAGCGGCACCCACGCCGGGAAGCCGCTGGTCACCGCCGTCGCCGCGGCGCTGCCCGCGGACGGTCCGGCTGCCGCGTCGGTGGCCCGCACCGGCGAGATCGCCGACTTCCTGGCCGCGCGCTTCGGGCCGTACCCGTTCGAGGCGTACGGCGGCGTCGTGGTCGCCGACGAACGCATCCGGTACGCGCTGGAGACGCAGAGCCGGCCGGTCTACGGGCCGGCGTTCTTCCGCGACGGCCTGCCGAACACCGAGGTGGTCGCGCACGAGCTGGCCCACCAGTGGTTCGGCGACAGCGTCTCGGTGGCCCGGTGGAGCGACATCTGGCTCAACGAGGGCTTCGCCACGTACGCCGAATGGCTCTGGGCCGAGCACGACGGCGGGCGCACAGTGGCGCAGACAGTCGCCGAACGGTACGCGGACACCGACTGGTCGAAGCCCACAGTCGACCCGGGCCGGGCCGGGATGTTCGGCGACGCGGTCTACCAGCGGGGCGCGCTCGCGGTGCACGCGCTGCGCCGCGCCGTGGGCGACGAGACGTTCTACCGCGTGCTGCGCGGCTGGCTGGCGCAGCACCGCGACGGCAACGTCACCACTGCCGACTTCGTCGGGTACGCCGAACGCACGTCCGGACGTCCGCTGCGGGCGCTGCTGGACGCGTGGCTGGCCGGTGGCACGCCGCCGGGACTGCCGTGACGAACACGTGACCGCCGCTGGGTAGGCTGCCGCGGTCGGAGCGGCCCGTGGGCGGGGCCGCCGAACGGGCCCCGGGAGGGATCGAGGCGATGACGCGGCGCGGCGCACGACGACGGATCGGCTTGCTGACCTGCGGCACGCTGCTGGCCGCGGGCTGCGGTTCGGCCGAGCCGGACCCCGGCCCGACGTCCCCGGCCGCCCCCGCGCCGGCGGCCTCGCGCAGCTTCGCGCCGGGCGCGGACGGTGCCGGTGACGCGTACTTCCCGAGCTACGGCAACGGCGGGTACGACGTCGCGCACTACACCGTGAAGGTGCGCTACGACCCGGAGACGGACAAGCTCAGCGGCACCACCACGCTGCGGGCCACCGCCACCGCCGATCTGTCCGCGTTCAACCTGGACCTGGCCGGGCTGACCGTCCGCTCGGTGACGGTGGACGGCACCGCCGCCCGGCACAGCCGCACCGAGGACGAGCTGGTGATCACCCCGGCCACCGGGCTGACCTCGGGCAACGGGTTCACCGCCGAGATCCGGTACGACGGCCGGCCGGAGCCGCTGCGTACCGAGTCGCTGGGCGAGGGCGGCTGGCTGCACACGGTCGACGGGGCGATCGCGCTCGGGCAGCCGGAGTCGGCGAGCACCTGGTTCCCGGTCAACGACCACCCGTCGGACAAGGCCACCTACGACATGGAGATCACCGTCCCGAAGGGACTCACGGCGGTCTCCAACGGCGTGCCGAAGGGGAAGACGACAAGCGGCGCCTGGACCACCTGGAAGTGGTCGGAGACCGCCCCGGCGGCCAGCTACCTGACCACAGTGGCGATCGGGAAGTTCCGGGTCACCACCGGGCAGCACAAGGGACGGCCGGTCTACAACGCGGTCACCACCCAGGTGGCGGAGGGCGCGCCGGACCGGTCCATCGCGCGCACGATCGAGGTCGCCGACTACCTGGAGAGCGTCTTCGGGCCGTACCCGTTCGACTCGTACGGCGGCGTGGTGATCGCCGACGAGCGGATCCGGTACGCGCTGGAGACGCAGAGCCGGCCGGTCTACTCGGCGAGCTTCTTCCGGCAGGGCGACAACACCGGCGTGGTCGCGCACGAGCTGGCCCACCAGTGGTACGGCAACAGCGTGTCGATCCAGCGCTGGCAGGACATCTGGCTCAACGAGGGGCTGGCCACGTACGCCGAGTGGCTGTGGGCCGAGCACATCGGCTCGACCACTGTGCAGCGCGCGTTCGAGCAGAAGTACGCGAACGCCGGCGGCCAGGTGTGGCGTACGCCGCCGGGCAAGCCGGGCGTGGCGAACCTGTTCAGCAGCTCGGTCTACGACCGGGGCGGGATGACTGTGCACGCGCTGCGGGTGGCGGTGGGCGACACCGCGTTCTTCACCGTCCTGCGTACCTGGGCGTCGGAGCGGAAGAACGGCAACGCCACCACCGCCGACTTCGTGGCGCTGGCCGAGCGGATCTCCGGCAAGAAGCTGGCGAAGGTCTTCGACCCGTGGCTGTACGGCACCGAGCGCCCGCCCGCCCCGAAGCCGCTGTAGGCGTCAGTTCCTGACGCGCAGCGCCGGGTGGGCGGCCAGGAACGCGTCGGCCCGCCCGCCGCGCAGCGCGGTGAGGAAGTCACGGCCGAGCGGCTTGAGCTGCTCACCCCGGTACGCGCCGCCGCTGCTCACCCCGGCGCCGGGCAGCACGACGAGCGTGAGCCGGTCGGCCGGCAGGCCACCCAGGACGTACGCGTAGTCGATCAGCTTCCGGCCGCCCCCGGCGTACACCAGGGTCTTGCCCAGCGCGGCGACCACCTGCTCGACCCGCTGCGGGTCGCGGGCCGTGCCCTGGTCGAGGATCTTGCGGGCCAGTGCCCGGAGCAATTGCTGCTGGTGCCGCTGCCGGGTGTAGTCGCCGCCGGCGGTGTAGCGCTGCCGCGCGTAGTCGAGCGCCTGCCAGCCGGTCAGGTGCCGGGTGCCCTTCTCGTAAACCATCTGCGGCCCGGTGTAGCCGCCGCCGGTCAGCGTCCGCATGGTGCCGTCCGGGCGGCGGTGCCGGGACTCGACCCGCTGGTCGACGTAGAGGTCCACCCCGCCGAGCGTGTCCACCAGCTTGTCGAAGCCGCCGAACGTGATCACCGCCCCGGCGTCGATGCGCAGCCCGGTGTAGCGGGAGACGGTGGTGCGCAGCAGCTCGTACCCCTGGGCGGTGCTGGGGTTGCGCTTGTCGCCCGGCACCCGGCTGCCGTAGCTCATCGCGTGGGTGAGCTTGGTCCGGCCGCCCGGGTAGCGGGCCTTCGGGTAGGCGGGGATGTCCACGACCAGGTCGCGGGGCAGCGAGAACAGGTACGCCCGGTCCAGCCCGGCCGGCACGTGCAGCAGCAGCACCGCGTCGGCGTGCGGCTCCCAGCCGGGGATGCTGACCCGGGTGTCCACGCCGACGAGCAGCAGGTTGAGCGGGCCCTTGAGGTCGGCGCCGGGCGGCGGCGTCGGGCTGGCGGTGGTCGGGGCGGGCGTCGGTGAGGCCGGCGGCGCGGTGCTCGGGCCGGCGACCGGGGCGGCCGGGCGGTTCGCCACCAGCCGGGTGGTCACCACCGCTCCGGTGGCCACCAGCAGCGCCGCGACCAGTGCGGCCAGGCCCAGCAGGCGTCGTCTCGTCACGTTCGTTCCTCCCCGTGGTGTTCGACGCGCCGGGAGCCGCCGGAGGTTGCAGCGGCGGGAATCCCGGCGAATCGAGCGCTCTGCATGATCTGCGAAAAACACTCGCTGGCGCCATAGCTACCGGTCGGTAATGATGCGTTCATGCGTTACGACGTGCTCGTCATCGGTTCGGGCTTCGGCGGCAGCGTCACCGCGCTCCGGCTGGCCGAGAAGGGCTACACGGTGGGCGTCCTGGAGGCGGGGCGGCGCTTCGCCGACGACGAGTTCCCGCGTACGTCCTGGCGGGCGCGACGGTTCCTCTGGGCGCCCCGGCTCGGCTGCTTCGGGCTCCAGCGGATCACGCTGCTGCGCTCGGCCGACCGCACGGCCGGCGGCGGCGTGCTGGTGCTCTCCGGGGCCGGTGTGGGCGGCGGCTCCCTCGTCTACGCGAACACGCTCTACGAGCCGCTCGACGCATTCTACGCCGACCCGCAGTGGCGGGACATCACCGACTGGCGCGACGAGCTGGCCCGCCACTACGACCAGGCGAAACGGATGCTCGGCGTCACCACGTACCCGATCGACACCCGCGCGGACCAGGCCGTCCGCGCGGTGGCCGAGCGGATGGGGGTGGCGCACACCTACCACCCGACGCCGGTCGGGGTGCACATCGGGCGGCCCGGCGAGCGGGTGGCCGACCCGTACTTCGGCGGGGCCGGGCCGGACCGCACCGGGTGCAGCCACTGCGGGTCGTGCATGACCGGCTGCCGGCACGGCGCCAAGAACACGCTCGTGAAGAACTACCTCTGGCTGGCCGAGCGCCTCGGCGTGCAGGTGCACCCGCTGACCACAGTGACCGCCGTCCGCCCCGACCCGGCCGGCGGGTACGCGGTGCACACCGAACGCACCGGCGCCTGGCTGCGCAAGCGGCGCGAGGTGATCCACGCCGACCAGGTGGTCTTCGCGGCCGGCGCGCTCGGCACCCAGCGGCTGCTGCACGAGATGAAGGCGACCGGCGCGCTGCCGGCGCTCTCGCCCCGGCTCGGCGAGCTGACCCGCACCAACTCCGAGGCCATCCTCGGCGCCTCGGTGGCGCCCGGCGCGGCCCGGAAGCGCGGCCTCGACTTCACCGAGGGGGTGGCGATCACCAGCTCGTTCCACCCCGACCCGCAGACCCACATCGAGCCGGTCCGCTACGGCAAGGGCTCCAACGCGATGGGCCTGCTCCAGTCGCTGCTCGTCGACGGCGGTCCCCGCCGGGCCCGGCGCTGGCTGGGCAGCATCGTCCGGCAGCCCGTGCTGGCGGCGCGGATGCTGTCGGTACGCCGCTGGTCCGAGCGCACCGTGATCGCGCTCGTCATGCAGTCGGTCGACAACTCGCTGACCACCCGCTACCGCCGGGGACGGCTGGTCTCCGGCCCCGGCCACGGCGCACCCAACCCGACCTGGATCCCGGCCGGCAACACCGCGGCCCGGCTGCTCGCCGAGGAGATCGGCGGCACCCCGGGCGGGGCGGTCACCGAGCCGTTCAACATCCCGGTGACCGCGCACATCCTCGGCGGCGCGGTCATCGGCGCCACCCCGGACGAGGGCGTGATCGACCCCTGGCACCGGGTGTACGGCCACCCGGGGCTGCACGTGGTGGACGGCGCGGCGGTCTCGGCGAACCTGGGCGTCAACCCGTCGCTGACGATCACCGCGCAGGCCGAGCGGGCCATGTCGTACTGGCCGAACAAGGACGAGGCGGACCCGCGTCCGGCGCTCGGGTCGGCGTACACCCGGGTCGCGCCGGTCCCGCCGCGCCGGCCCGCCGTCCCCGCGCACGCCCCCGCCGCCCTGCGGTGAAAGGAAGGGCCCCTTATTAACGCCTCCGGTAGAGGAAGGGGCCCTTGTTAACACATTCACCCCGCCACACCGCCGGGGCGCGTCCGGCAGCCCGGTGACTGTCGGTAGGCTTTGCGCACATGAGCACGCCTCGCCCCGTCCTCGTGGTGGACTTCGGAGCCCAGTACGCCCAGCTCATCGCGCGCCGTGTCCGCGAGGCGAAGGTCTACTCGGAGATCGTCCCGCATTCCATGCCGGTGTCCGAGATGCTGGCGAAGAACCCGGCCGCGATCATCCTGTCCGGCGGCCCGTCCAGCGTCTACGCTCCGGGCGCCCCGCAGATCGACGCTGGCATGTTCGAGACCGGCGTACCGGTCTTCGGCATCTGCTACGGCTTCCAGGCCATGGCCCAGGCGCTCGGCGGCACCGTCGCGCGCACCGGCAACCGCGAGTACGGCGGCACCCCGCTGCGCCCGCGCCTGACCGAGCCCGGCGTGCTGCTGCGCGACCTGCCGGCCGACCTGCCGGTCTGGATGAGCCACGGCGACTGCGTCACCGAGGCCCCGGACGGCTTCACCGTGACCGCCGAGTCGGCGGGTGCCCCGGTCGCCGCGTTCGAGGACCTGGCGGGACGCCGGGCCGGCGTGCAGTTCCACCCCGAGGTCGGGCACACCGCGCACGGCCAGGAGATGCTCACCCGCTTCCTGTACGACATCGCCGGCATCGCGCCGACCTGGACGCCCTCGAACATCATCGACGAGCAGGTCGCCCGGATCCGCGAGCAGGTGGGCGACAAGGAGGTCATCTGCGGCCTCTCCGGCGGCGTCGACTCGGCGGTCGCCGCGGCGCTCGTGCACCGCGCCGTGGGCGACCAGCTCACCTGCGTGTTCGTGGACCACGGTCTGCTGCGGGCCGGCGAGGCCGAGCAGGTCGAGAAGGACTACGTCGCGGCGACCGGCATCACGCTCAAGGTGGTAGACGCGCGGGAGCGGTTCCTCGGCGCGCTCGCCGGGGTGACCGACCCGGAGCAGAAGCGCAAGATCATCGGCCGGGAGTTCATCCGCGTCTTCGAGGCCGCCGCCCGGGAGATCGCCGCGCACGGCGACGTGGAATTCCTCGTGCAGGGCACGCTCTACCCGGACGTGGTCGAGTCCGGCGGCGGCACCGGCACCGCCAACATCAAGAGCCACCACAACGTCGGCGGCCTGCCCGAGGACCTGAAGTTCTCCCTGGTCGAGCCGCTGCGCACGCTGTTCAAGGACGAGGTCCGCACGATCGGCCTGGAGCTGGGACTGCCCGAGGCGATGGTGTGGCGGCACCCGTTCCCGGGCCCGGGCCTGGCCATCCGGATCATCGGCGCGGTCGACGAGGAGCGCCTCGCCGTGCTCCGCAAGGCCGACCTGATCGCCCGGCAGGAGCTGACGGCTGCCGGTATGGACCGCGGCGTCTGGCAGTTCCCGGTGGTGCTGCTGGCCGACGTCCGCAGCGTCGGGGTGCAGGGCGACGGGCGCACCTACGGCCACCCGGTGGTGCTGCGCCCGGTCTCCAGCGAGGACGCGATGACCGCCGACTGGTCCCGCCTCCCCTACGACGTGGTGGCCCGGATCTCCACCCGGATCACCAACGAGGTCGCCGATGTCAACCGCGTGGTCCTGGACGTCACCAGCAAGCCGCCGGGCACCATCGAGTGGGAGTGACGCGGCTCAGGCCGCCGGCGGCGCCTGCGGCCCGCCCGGCGTAGCCGGCGGGACCGGCGGCCACCCGGGCGCGGTGCCCGGCGGGTGCGGCCAGGCGGGCGCGCCGGCCGGCTCCTCGGGCATCAGGAACCACATGATCGGGTACGCGAGCGCGGCGAGCCCGCCGGTGAGCACCGTGGCGGTCGCGAAGATCACCCGGATCAGCGTGGGGTCGGCGGCGAAGTAGCGGCCGAGGCCGCTCGCCACACCGGCGATCATGCGGTCGCTGACCGGTCGGCGGAGCTGCTTGTACGGGGCCTGGGAGGGGTTCGGGAAGGTCATGTGTCAACGGTCCCGCGCGCTGCGGCGGCCGACCTCGGTGACCGCCCGGACGCCTACCCTGAACCGTCCCTGAGACGCCAGCGGAGAGTCAGGAATCTGACTCTTTTCGATGTCGGTAACCCGCTCCGGGGAGAATTTGCTCCCGTGACCACCTCGCTGGAGCCGCTCCGCAGGATCGCGGCATACGCAGTTTGTGCTGATTCAAACGGCCGAGTGTTGCTGGTCCGCGCATCGGAGCGCTCCGGCACCCCCGGCACCTGGTCGCTCCCCGGAGGCGCGGTCGACCACGGTGAGGACCCCAAACACACAGTCGTCCGGGAGACCGCGGCCGAGACCGGGCTCTCGGTGGCGGTCGCCGGCCTCCAGGACGTGCTCGCCGACATGCGGGCGCTGCCCGAGCGGCGCATCACGATCCACACCGACCGGCTGCTCTACACCGTGTCGGTCCGGGGCGGGACGCTCACCGAGCGGGTCGACCGGCCGACCGACCTGGCCCGCTGGTTCACCCTCGACGAGGCCCGGGAGCTTCCGCTGCGGTCGTTCACCGCACGCGCCCTGGGCCTGCCCACCTCCACCGACGACATCGTGCCGGAGGAGGTGCCCGAGTTCCCCTCGTTCTACGCCGTCCCCGGCCCGGACGGGCTGCACCGGGCGCAGCGCTTCGCCGCGTACGCGGTGGTGACCGACCCGGAGGAGCGCGTCCTGCTGACCCGGGTGTCCGACGGCTACCCGGGTGCCGGCTGCTGGCACCTGCCCGGCGGCGGCACCGACTACGGCGAGCAGCCGGGCGCGGCGCTGATCCGGGAACTGGTCGAGGAGACCGGTCAGACCGGCCGCCTGGTCGAGTTGCTCGGGGTGGCCAGCCACCGGGACGCCGCCTCGCTCGGCCCGGAGGGCTACCCGATCGACTGGCACGGCGTACGCGCCTTCTACCGGGTGGTGGTCGACCAGCCCGCGACGCCCACCGTGGCCGACATCGGCGGCTCCACCTGCGAGGCCCGCTGGTTCCGCCGCGAGGAACTGGGCGCCCTGCCCACCGACCGCCTCACCGAGGTGACGGCCGAAGCGGTCCAGGCCGCCCACCTCCTCTGACCCCACCCCGGCCCCACCCCCCCCGGGGGCCCCCACCCCGGCGATCATGAAGTTGACGGCGCGAAATGTCCGCCTCGGTACCGCTAATCTCATGATCGACGGAGTGGGTCGCTCGGGTGCGGGGGAGTGGTGCGGGTGGAACAGCTGCGGCGGGTCGGGGCCTACGGGGTGCTGCGAGACTCCGAGGGGCGGGTGTTGCTGGCGCGTGGCTCGGCGAAGTGCCCGTACCCGGGGGTGTGGCAGCTGCCCGGTGGCAGCGTCGAGCACGCGGAGCACCCGGCCGACACCGTGGTACGCGAGTTCGCCGAGGAGACCGGCCTGACCGTGGCGCCCGGCGCGATCCGGGCCGCGGTGGCCGACGTGGCCGCGTTCGCCGACCTGGGGATCGCGCTGCACACCGATCGGCTGATCTTCGAGGTCGAGGCGCGCGGCGGACGGCTGCGGCCCGAGCCGGCCGGTGGCAGCGACGAGGTGGGTTGGTTCGCCCCCGAGGAGGCGGCCACCCGGCCGCTGATGCCGTTCACCGCCGAGCTGCTCGGCCTGCCGGTGACTCCGCTGCCGGCCGGCCTGCCCCGGGCGCTGCCCGCCGAGCCGGCCGGGCCGTCCGTCGACCGCCGGCAGCGCTTCGCCGCGTACGGGCTGGTCACCGACCCGGCCGACCGGGTGCTGCTCACCATGATCGCCGACGGGTACCCGGGCGCGGGCCGCTGGCACCTGCCCGGCGGCGGCACCGACCACGGCGAGCAGCCCGCCGCCGGGCTGCTGCGCGAGCTGGTCGAGGAGGCCGGGCAGCTGGGCCGGGTGGTCGACCTGATCGCCGTGGACAACCTGCACAACCCGGCCGCGCTCGGCCCGGAGGGCCGCCCGCTGGACTGGCACGGCGTCCGGGTGATCTACCGGGTACGCGTGGACGCGCCGACCGACGCGGTGGTGACCGAGCTGGCCGGCGGCTCGACCGCGCGGGCCGCCTGGTTCGCCAGGGAGCAGGTCACCGGTCTGTCGATGACCGACGTGGCGGCCCGGGCCACCGGGCAGCGGGTGAGCTGAATCGCTCGCCGAGCCGCCCTGGGTGACCTCCGGTACAGTCGGAAGTACGGCTGACCGACGAAAACGGGCGTTGAGGCCCGAGATGGGAATGAGTGGGCGGTTCGCGCGGTTAAGGGAGATATAAGTACCGCCGGCAGCTATCGCCAAGCCCCTGTCCCCTGTGCAATGGTGTACTCCGCAAAAGGGCTGCCGGACCCGAAAGGTCCGGCACGAGACAGCCGGACACCCGCCCCGCCGTGGGCGGCCAGCCGATCCGGTGATGGAGGAAACGTGCCGAGAGCCCCATGGCGCCGGCGTCGTACGACTGACAGTCCGCGCCCCGCCGGGCGTCGCTGGGCGGGCAGGTTGCGCCGCAGCAGCACGTTCGCCCGCCAGGTGCTGCTGGTCCGGGTGGGCCGCCGGGACGGTGCGGCCGTCTCGGGGACCGACCTGGTCACCCCCGACCACCGTTACTCCGACCGCCAGCGCATCCGCTACGGCCGGCTCGACACCGACATCGAAGCGGTACGCCCGGTGAGCCCGGCGCTCGCCCCGGCCGCCCCGGTCGACGACGAGTCCCCGGCGATGTCGATCCCGCTCCTGCCGGGTGAGCGCACCGCCGCCCGCCGGGCCAAGTTCGCGCTCGTCAACGCGTGCACGCTGAGCAGCCTCATGCTCGGCATGCTGGCCATCTTCCTGGCCATGCGCGGTGACGTGCAGCTCGCCGCGATCTGCCTGATCGCGTGCGTCGCGTTCGACGGCCTCGACGGCGCGCTGGCCCGCAAGCTCGGTGTGGCCAGCCCGTTCGGCGCGCAGATGGACTCGCTCGCCGACATGTGCTCGTTCGGCCTCGCCGCGCCGGTCGTGGTCTACGCCTCGCTGGCCGGTTCGGTGCCCCCGGCGGCCGCCGCGGTCTCCTGCGCGCTCGTCGCCGCCTGCGCGGCGATCCGGCTCGCCCGGTTCAACGTCTCGCCGAAGGACGGCCGCTTCTTCTGTGGTGTGCCGACCACCATGGCGGCGGCGGTGCTCGCCCTGACCGTGGCGATCGGCGTGCCGGTCCCCGGCCTGGTCATGGTGGCCGGCGTGGCGCTGCTCGCCTTCGCCATGGTATCCAGCTTCCCGTACGCGAAGCTGGCCCGGCTGCTGAAGCTGCCGCCGTGGCTCTGGCTGGCCCCGGTGATCGGCGCGCTCGTCGACATCCGGCTCACCTTCGCGTTCGTGGTGGTGGGCTACCTGGTCAGCGGGCCGCTGCTCTGGCTGCACCAGCGCCGTACCGCCTGATCCGAGAACGACAGAAGGGGCGCCGCTGTAGCGGCGCCCCTTCTTCGTGTCCGGCGCTCAGCGCCAGCGGGCGATCACCGTCGCGCCGCCGACCACCTTGTCGCCCGGACCGACCAGCGGGTCCGCGGCGTCGGCCGGCAGGTAGACGTCGGTACGCGAGCCGAACCGGATCAGGCCGAAGCGCTCACCCCGGGCCAGCAGCGACCCGACGGGCGCCCGCTGCACGATCCGGCGGGCGATCAGCCCGGTGCGCTGCGCCACCACGACGGTGCCGTGGTCGGTGTCCAGCACCGTGTACGCCGCCACGTTGTGCTCGGCGTCCGGCTTCATGGCGTTGACGAACCCGCCGTCGGCGACGAAGTAGTCGACCACCTTGCCGGCCACCGGGGCGCGGTTGACGTGCACGTCCAGCACCGACAGGAAGACCGCGATCCGCAGCCACTCGCCGTCGCCGAAGCGCTCGTCCTGCAGGCGCTGCACGGACAGCACCTGACCGTCCGCCGAGGCGACCACAGCCGACGGATCCTCCGGCACGTCCCGCTCCGGATCCCGGAAGAACGCGGCCACCGGCGCGGCGACCAGCGCCGGCACCAGCCAGAGCTTCGACTTCGGCCGCGCGGCCCGGGCCAGGGCGGCCAGGCCGAGCGTGATGCCCGCCGCGGCCACCCCGTTGGAGTCGATGTGCATGCCCCGGGTCAGCGGCACGCTCGACGGCCGGTACGCCGGGGACAGCGAGGCCGCGAGCGCCACCGGCGCCGGGGTGAACCGCAGGTGGTGCACGCGTACCGGCGGGGTGTTGCGCAGCACCAGGTCGCTGCGTACGCCGTGCAGCACGCCCTGCCGGTCCAGCTCACCGTCGGCGCCCCCGGTGCGGAACAGCGGCGCGGCGACGCTCAGCACCGCCCCCTCGGCCAGGTATTTCGCCAGCCCGTCGATCGCGACGCGCGCCTCGTCCGCGGTGCCGGTGAACGGCTCGGCGACGACCACCACCGCGGCGGCGTCCGCCTCGGCGAGGGTGTCGACCACGCGTACCCGGTCGGCGACCCAGCGGCCCTGCGCGGTGACGTGGTCGCGCAGCGCGGCCGCCGCGGCGCCCTCCGCCGGCACCACGGTGAGCCGGTCGCCGGGCAGCAGCGCCTCGATCGCGGCGGCCAGCACCGCGGACTCCGGGGTCGCGCCGACCAGCAGGCCGGCCTTCGGGTCGTTACGCCGGGCGAACTCGCTGACGAGCGTGCGGGCGGCGCGCTCGCCGATGCGGACCGCACCGGTGGGACCGGTGACACGCACGGCGGGGGACTGGGTCATGTCGGACGGGCTCCTGACGAGATAGCGAACGGACGGGGCGGCTCCGGCGACCCGACCGGCGGCTCCGGCATGGTCGGGGGCGGGGCCGGCCGGCGGAGGCGAGATCTCCGCCGACCAGCATAGGCCGCGTCCGAAGGGCGCCGCAGTGGTGCGGTCAGGCCGGATCCCCCGGCGTACGGCGTTGTGGCGCCGCCTCGTCGGTCGGTGGATCGAGCGCCGGCAGTTCGCGGGTGGCCGGTTCCGCGGAGTCCGTGGTGGCCTCGGTGGCCCACTCGTCGGCGCCGTCGGGCGTCTCCGGGCCGGCGGCCGTCTCCGGGCCGGCGGCGGGGGAGCCGTACGGCGCCGAGACCGTGACGTCCGGCGCGGACGGCGGTGCGGGTTGCTCCGGTGCACGGCCCGAGCGCAGCGCGCCGATCAGTCCGAGCAGGCCGATCAGCACCAGCCCACCGGCCAGGAACCAGCCGACCGGCGGTACGGAGAGACCGAGGATCCGGGCCAGCAGCCACCAGACGGACAGGCCGAGGAAGACGAGTCCGAAAGCGAACGACACGACGTCGGTACGGTGTGCCTTCACCGGGTCACCTCCAACTTGCCGGCGTTCACGTGGACGAAGAGACGCAGCTTGCCCCCACCGGGACCGTCGGCGCCGACGTCGGTGGTCTCCCACTGACGACCGCCGAGCCCGCCGCTGCTCCGGCCGAAGACGGTGGCGTCGCCGGCGTTCACGTCGGCCACCGTGGTCACGTCGACGTCCGGCGGTACGACCACTGTCGCGTTGCCGAGGTTCACGTCGACAGTCACCTGCACGTCCTGCTTGTCGAAGTCGATCCCGCGCAGGTCGAGCGTGGCGTCACCGAGGTTGTTCTCGTACCGGTTCGCCAGGTCGCGCAGGTCGGTCGGGGCCCACGTGACGTTGCCGTCGATGCCGCGTACCCGGTCGTAGGACTCGGCGACCGTGGCGATGCCGAGCGCGGCCGCGGTCACCAGGCCCAGGGCGATCAGCCAGCGCGCCCGGCCGAACCAGGTGCCGACGAGCAGGCCGAGACCGATGGTCGCGAGCACCGCGGCGAAGTAGCCGGCGGCGCCGACCGGGAAGACGTCGAGCAGGTCGAGCATCGCCACCACGCCGAGCGCCAGGAAGATCAGCGAGAACGTGATCGCGCCGAGCGGTGAGCGCTCCTTGGGCCGCTTCGGCGGTCGCGGCGGCCGGACCGGTGGCGGGACGGGCGGCGATCCGGCGTAGGGGCCGTGCGGGGCGAACGGCGGCCGGTACCCGCCGGGCGGCAGCGGTGCGCCGACCGGCGCGGGCGGCGGCACGGCGCCCGGCTCGTCCAGCCGGGCACCGGCGTCGCGCGCGCCCGGGTTCCCGCCGTACGCGGGCCAGGCGGCGGTGTCGGCGACCGGCCCGGTCACGTGCCGCATCCCTACCGTCGTCGGCTCGGACGGGCCCGGCCGGGTGCCTGCCGCGGCGGGCCAGCCCGGCGCCGGCAGCGTCGGGTAGCCGGTGGCGGGCCCGGAGGGGCCCGGCTCGCGTTCCGCGTCGGACGTGACCGGGTGCCCCGGCTCGTGACCGGGCTCGGCCGAGGGCGCCGGTGGGTAGCCGGGCTCGGACACGGACGCCGGGGGGTAGCCGGGCTCGGCGGGCAGGCCGCCGGACGGCGCCGCGCCGGGGTGTGCCGGTCCGGCGGGTGTGCCGGTCCACGGGGCCGCGGGGGGAGCCGCGGTCCACGTACCCGGTGCCGGGGCCGGCGGCGCGGGCCAGGCCACCGGCGGCACCGGACCGGGCGGGGGACCGTGCGGCGGCACCGGCTGAGCCGGCCGCTGCGCGGGGCCGCGCTGCTCGCGGTTGAGCAGGAGCGCGCCGCCGATCAGGATCACCGCGCCGAGCAGGATCGCCCGGAACCCGTCCGTGACCACGTAGGCGAAGCCGAGCGCCACCACGATGCCGAGCACGATCACCGTGATCGGGGACATGCTGGACCGGCCCCGGCCGAGCATGGCCTCCACCGGGGAGGCGGTGTCGCCCTCACCGGGGATGATCAGCCAGCCGGCGACGTACACGATGATGCCGATGCCGCCGAAGAAGCCGAGTACGGCCAGCAGCACGCGCCACAGCACCGGGTCGGTGTTCGTGGCCCGGCCGATGGCGGCGCACACCCCGGCCAGGTAGCGGCCCTCGCGGGGGCGTACCAGGCCGTACCGGGTGGTGAAGCCGGCGGCGCCGGGCGGTGGGGCGTACCCACCGGGTGGTGGACCGGCGAACGGCGTGCCGCCGCCGGGCGGCGGGCTCGCCTGGTCGGTGGTGGGCGCCGCTCCCGGCGGGGGCGGCGGCGGGGCGTCCTGTGCTGCCGCCCAGGGGCGGGGCGGACGGGCAGCGTCCTCGTTCATGCCTTCGATACTGCTGCCCCGGCCGCCCGAGCAGCCTCCGGACCCGACCCTGACCCCACCCTGAGATCCACCGGCGGTGAAACTCCGGGGCGTCCCCGTGGTCCGCGGCGTCGCAACCGTGTGACGATCGGAGCGTCGGCGTGCCGCCGGCACATCCGCCTCGACCTGGGAGCCTCCGATCAGCAGCACCCCCGCCCCGCACGCCCCGCGCCTCTACCGGGCCACCGAGCACCGGTTGGCCGCCGGCGTGGCCGCGGGCATCGCCGAGCACCTGGGCATCCCGGTGCTGCGGGTACGCGTGGCGTTCATGGTGCTGCTCGGGCTGAGCGGGCTCGGGCTGCTGCTCTACGCCGCCTTCTGGGCGGTGGTCCCGCCCCGCCCCGGCGACACCGCCGTCCCGCCCCGCCGCGACCTGGCCCAGCTGCTGCCGTTCGTGGTGATCGGGCTCGGCGTGCTGCTGCTCCAGGTGGTGGCGTTCAACTCGGTGGGCGCGGCCGGCACGGCCGGCTGGTTGGTGGCGATCATCGCGGTCGGCGCGGGGGTCATCTGGCACCAGTCCGCCCCGGAGCGCCGCCGGCAGTGGGGTGACTCGCCAGTGCCCTGGCTGGGCGCGGTGGTGGAGGAGAGCGACAGGCGCGCGTTCGTGCTGCGCTTCATCGGCGGCGGCGTACTCGTCGCGGTGGGCATCATCGGCGTGGCGGCCGTCTACTCGCCGGCGCAGAACTTCGACGCGGTGCTCAACGGCGTGATCTTCGCGCTGGTCGGGCTGGCCGGCGTGGGTGTGGTCACCGGTCCGGTGCTCTGGCGCACCTGGAACCAGCTCCGCTCGGAGCGGGAGGGCCGCATCCGGGAGCAGGAGCGCGCCGAACTGGCCGCGATGGTGCACGACCAGGTGCTGCACACGCTGGCCCTGATCCAGCGCAACGCCAGCGACGTCAAGACCGTCCAGCGGCTGGCCCGTGGTCAGGAGCGCTCGCTGCGCAACTGGCTCTACAAGCCGACCGCCTCGCCCACCGAGCGTTTCGCGGCCGCGCTGGAGCAGGCCGCCGCCGAGGTGGAGGACACGTTCGCCATCACCGTCGAGGTGGTGGTGGTCGGCGACCGGGAGACCGACGAGAAGGTGGGCGCGATCGTGGCCGCCGCCCGGGAGGCCCTGGTCAACGCGGCCCGGCACGCCGGTGTGCAGACGGTATCGCTGTACGCCGAGGTGGAGCCGGAGCAGGTGAGCGTGTTCGTCCGGGACCGGGGCAAGGGCTTCGACCCGGATACGGTGGAGAATCACCGGCACGGCGTCCGGGGCTCGATCATCGGACGGATGAAGCGGCACGGCGGCCGGGCGGAGATCCGGTCCGAGCCGGGGGAAGGGACCGAGGTCCGGCTGATCCTGCCGATCAGCGGCTCCGGCTCCACGGCGGAAAGGGACAGGTGACATGTCCGAGCAGGAACCGGTCGAGGGTACGGCGCCGCGCGGGCCGCTGCGGGTGTTCCTCGTCGACGACCACGCGATGTTCCGGGCCGGCGTCCGCGCCGAGCTGGGCGCGCGGGTGGAGGTGGTCGGCGAGGCCAGCTCGGTGGCCGAGGCGGTGACCCGGATCGCGGCCACCGCGCCGGACGTGGTGCTGCTCGACGTGCACATGCCCGACGGCGGCGGCCGCGCGGTGCTGGAGGCGATGCGGCGTACCCACCCGCAGGTGCGGTTCCTGGCGCTGAGCGTGTCCGACGCGGCCGAGGACGTGATCGGCCTGATCCGCGCCGGTGCGCGGGGGTACGTCACGAAGACGATCTCGCCGGAGGAGCTGACCGACGCGATCCGGCGGGTGGCCGACGGCGACGCGGTGTTCAGCCCGCGGCTGGCCGGGTTCGTGCTCGACGCGTTCGCGTCCCGGCCGGACGCGCCGGTGGCCGATCCCGAGCTGGACCAGCTCACCAACCGCGAGCGCGAGGTGCTGCGGCTGCTCGCCCGGGGGTACGCGTACAAGGAGATCGCCAAGGAGCTGTACATCTCGATCAAGACGGTCGAGACGCACGTCTCCAACGTGTTGCGCAAGCTCCAGATGTCGAACCGGTACGAGCTGTCCCGCTGGGCCGCCGACCGCCGGCTGGTCTGAGGAATCCCACGTCCGCCGGGGGCGGGGCCTCGGCGGCCTCGTACCCCCGGGCGCCGCTGTCGCCCGCTCAGTCGGCATGGCATCATCCGGACGGACAGAAAACGCGACAGTCGCCTGCCCGTGGGAGGCGCCGAGGCCGGCGCGGTGAACGTCACAACCTCCCCGGCGCAGGGATGCTTGTCGACCCCTCTATGCCCGTCTTGCCTGTTCAGGGCCCTATCGTCCGTGCGCTTTGTGATCTTTTCTCAAGTATCGGCAACGTGGCGACCAACTAACGGCTTGATAACGGCACCTTCACGGAAAGGGCCGGTTGGTGTCACAGTGGCAGCACCTCACCCCCCGGTGTGAGGCACCTCGTCGGGCCCGTCGACCACGTGACGCCGTCTTTCGCGCCGCTGCGTGGCCGCCGACCCTGCGCGGTGTCTCGTCCAGGGTGTGGCGCCCGGCGGATCGGTACCCCTGGGGTGTCCCGAATTCCTCTGCGGTAAACCGGCGTCCTGCGGTTCGGGTCGCCGGTGGTGTCACCCCCAAGACGTGCGTGAAACTCACGACGGAACCAGGTTAGAAAGAGGAGGCCCCTCGGAATGAGAGTCTCGAAGCGGGCGAGCGGCGCGCTCGCGGTGGGCGCGGCATTCGCGCTCGTCGCGTCCGGCTGCTCCAGCGGGAACAACGACGGTGGCGACGCCGGCGCCAGCAAGGACGGCGCCATCGTCATCGACGGCACCCAGCCGGAGAACCCCCTGGTTCCGGCGAACACCACCGAGACCGGTGGCGGCAAGATCATCGACTGGGTGTGGAGCGGCCTGGTCGAGTACCCCAACAACGGTGGGGCGCCGCAGAACCTGCTCGCCGAGTCGATCGACACGAGCGACTCGAAGGTCTTCAAGATCAAGATCAAGCAGAACACCAAGTTCCACGACGGCACCACCGTCAAGGCCGAGAGCTTCGTCAAGGCCTGGAACTGGGCTGCGTACGGCCCGAACGGCGCGCAGAACGCCTCGTTCTTCTCCGACATCCAGGGCTTCGACGAGGTCTACACCGAGGACCCGGACGGCCCGGAGGGCCCGAAGAAGGCCCCGGAGCCGAAGGCCAAGGAGATGTCCGGCCTGAAGGTCGTTGACGACTGGAACTTCGAGGTCACGCTCTCCGCGCCGACCGCCGTGTTCCCGACCAAGCTGGGCTACAGCGCCTTCATGCCGCTGCCGGACGCGTTCTTCTCGTCCACCCCGGCCGACTTCGGCAAGAAGCCGATCGGTAACGGCCCGGTGAGCCTCGTCTCCTGGCAGGACGACGTCGAGATCAAGCTGACCCGCTTCGACGACTACAGCCTGCGCGACAAGATGAAGATCAAGGACGTCACCGTCAAGATCTACCAGGACGACACGGCGGCGTACAACGACCTGCTCGCCGGCAACCTGGACTTCCAGCAGCAGGTTCCGGTCTCCGCGCTGGCCGGTGAGAAGTGGAAGACCGACCTGGGCGACCGCGCCATGGCGTCGACCACCCCGTCGACCGGCATCATCGCCTTCCCGATCTACGACAAGCGCTTCCAGAACCCGAAGCTGCGCAAGGCGATCTCGCTGTCCATCGACCGGCAGTCGATCACCGACAAGATCTTCTTCGGTAACCGCAAGCCGGCCGACAGCTGGGCCAACCCGCTGACCCCGGGCGCCGAGCCGGGCAACTGCACCGCCTGCAAGTTCGACGTGGCCCAGGCCAAGCAGCTCCTCCAGGAGGCCGGTGGCTTCCAGGGCAAGCTGACCCTGTCGTACAACGCGGACGCCAGCCACAAGGAGTGGATGGAGGCCGTCGCGCAGCAGATCAAGACCAACCTGGGCATCGACGCGGTTGCCGTCGGCGTGCCGACCTTCGCGGTCTTCCGCGCCAACATCAACGCCTACAAGATGACCGGTGCCTACCGGGCCGGTTGGCAGCAGGACTACCCGGACGTCGAGAACTGGATCAACCCGCTCTACGTCACCGGTGGTTCCTCGAACGACGGCAAGTACAGCAACCCGCAGGTGGACGCCCTCGCCAAGGAGGCCTCCGCGGCCCCCAGCCTCGAGGAGGCCCACAAGAAGTTCGCTGAGGCCGTCAAGCTGATCGACCAGGACGTCCCCTCCATGCCGATCTACTTCGGTGGCCAGCAGTCCGGCCACTCGGAGAAGATCAAGAAGCTGGAGCTGTCCAACGTCGGTGAGCTCGACATCACCTCGGTCGAGCTCTGATCCGAACGGTCTGACCCCGGGTCGGGCTCGCCTACCGGTGAGCCCGACCCGGGGCCGTTCCGCGAGGGGGTGTACAACGAACCCCTCGCACGTTGTCGCCGCCGCGCCGGCTCACCCGGCGCTCCCTGTCTGGAGGACCACCCCATGGGCCGTTATCTCTTGAGACGGCTGCTGCAACTCGTACCGGTCTTCATCGGTACGACGTTCCTGATCTACTGGCTCGTCTGGTCCGTGCCCGGTGACCCCTTCGCCGGCAAGTGCGGCGACCGCGGTTGCCCCCCGAACTACCGGGCCATGATGACCGAGAAGTACAACCTCGACGAGTCGATCTGGGTGCAGTACGCGAGCTACATGAAGAACCTCGTGCAGGGGGACTTCGGTATCACGTTCGGCGGTCGCGAGATCAGCGACATCATCGCCACGTCGTACCCGAACACCCTGAAGCTGGCGGTGGTAGCCCTCACCATCGAGGCCGTGATCGGTCTCGGCGCGGGCATCCTCACCGGTCTCCGGCGCAACGGCTTCCTGGACAACCTGGTCCTGGTCTCCACCCTCTTCCTGATCGCCCTGCCCGTCTTCGTCATCGGCTTCGTGCTGCAGTGGCTGCTCGGTGTGAAGTGGGGCATCATCAACCCGACCGTGTCCAACGAGATGCGGTTCAGCGAACTGATCGTGCCGGGCTTCGTGCTCGGAAGCGCATCGATGGCGTACATCGCCCGGGTGGCGCGGACGAGCATCGCCGAGAACCGGCGTGCCGACTACGTGCGTACCGCGATCGCCAAGGGCCTGCCGATGCGCCGCGTGGTCGGCGTGCACCTGCTGCGCAACTCGCTCATCCCGGTCGTCACCCTGCTCGGCACCGACCTCGGCGCCCTGATGGGCGGTGCGATCGTCACCGAGGGCATCTTCGGCATCAACGGCATCGGCCGCCAGGTGCTCCGCTCGATCGTGACGAAGGAGAGCGCTACCGTTGTGGGCATCGTGGTGGTGCTGGTGCTCGTCTATCTCATCATGAACCTGGTGGTCGACCTGCTCTACGCCGCCCTCGACCCGAGGATCCGCTATGAGTGACCGCCGCAGCGTACGAATCGTCCCAGCAGTCTGCGCGGGTAACCACGCCCGCGCCGAGCGCAGCGAGGTGCGGGCATGAGTGACCCGAGTACCGCGTCGATCGTGTCGACGCCGCCCGCGACCATGCCCACCGAGGCCGGTTCGGGTGCTCCCACAAACGCCGGCCTGCCGGAGAGCGCGAAGCAGCAGAAGCCCCGTGGCCTGCTCGGCGACGCCTGGATCGACCTGCGCCGCAAGCCGCTGTTCTGGATCTCGGCGACCTTCATCGTGCTGTTCCTCGTGATGGCGGCCTTCCCGTCGCTGTTCACCTCCGGCGACGCCGTGAACGGCACGCTGGAGCGCAGCCGGGTCGAGCCGTCGTCCTCCGCCTGGTTCGGTTACGACGTGCAGGGCCGTGACGTCTACGCCCGGGTCATCTACGGCGCCCGCGCCTCGATCGTGGTCGCGGTGGTCTCCACCGTCCTGACGCTGCTCGTCGGCGGCGCGATGGGCATCATCGCCGGCTACCGCGGCGGCTGGGTGGACGCGCTGCTGTCCCGCGTGGCGGACATCTTCTTCGGCCTGCCGTTCGTGCTCGGCTCGATCGTCATCCTGACCACGTTCAACGGGTCCGGCACCGACAACGGTGAGTGGACGATCATGGGCCTGGTCATCCTGTCCCTGAGCGTGCTGAGCTGGCCGGTCGTGATGCGGCTGATGCGCTCCTCGGTGCTGGCCACCAAGGAGGCCGACTACATCGTCGCGGCCCGTGCGCTCGGGGCCGGCACCGGCCGGATCATCCTCAAGCACCTGCTGCCGAACTGCCTGGCCCCGCTGCTGGTCTACGGCACGATCATGGTCGGCTCGTTCATCGGCGCCGAGGCCACGCTCTCGTTCCTGGGCATCGGCCTGAAGAGCCCGGTGGTCTCCTGGGGCATCATGATCAGCGAGGCGCAGAACTACATCCGGGTCTCGCCGTTCCTGCTGTTCTTCCCCGCCGCGTTCCTCGTCACCGCAGTGCTGAGCTTCGTCATGCTCGGCGAGGCGGTCCGCGAGGCCCTCGACCCGAAGCTCCGATAGGGGAACTGAGTTGTCCGACATTCTCGTGTCCGAGCAGTCCTCGCCGGGCGCCGACGGATCCGGCCGCCCCTCGGGCCGCCTGCTCGAGGTCGACGACCTGCGGGTGGAGTTCCGCACCCGGGACGGCGTCGCCAAGGTCATCAACGGAGTCACGTACCACGTCGACGCGGGGGAGACCCTCGCCGTGCTCGGCGAGTCCGGCTCCGGCAAGAGCGTCACCGCGCAGACCATCATGGGCATCCTGGACACCCCGCCCGGCTTCGTCACCGGCGGCAAGGTCCGCTTCCACGGCAAGGACATGCTCACCATGTCCCCCGAGCAGCGGCGGCGGATCCGGGGCGAGGGCATCGCCATGATCTTCCAGGACTCGCTCTCGGCCCTCAACCCGGTTTTCACGGTCGGCTTCCAGATCGCCGAGCAGTTCCGCATCCGGCGCGGCATGAGCCGCTCGGACGCCAAGAAGCGCGCGATCGAGATGCTCGACCAGGTGAAGATCCCCAACGCCAAGGGCCGGTTCAGCAACTACCCGCACCAGTTCTCCGGCGGTATGCGGCAGCGCGCCATGATCGCCATGTCGCTGGCGCTGGACCCCGAGGTGCTGATCGCCGACGAGCCGACCACCGCGCTCGACGTCACCGTGCAGGCCCAGATCATGGACCTGCTCGGCGAGCTGCAGCGGGAACGGCAGATGGGCATGATCCTGATCACCCACGACCTCGGCGTGGTCGCCGACGTCGCGGACCGGATCGCGGTCATGTACGCCGGCCGGATCGTCGAGGAAGCCGACGTCTACGACCTGTACCGCAAGCCGGGACACCCGTACACGCTCGGCCTGCTCAACTCGATCCCGCGGATGGACGAGAAGGGGCAGGAGCTCCGCACCATCAAGGGCCTCCCGCCGAACCTGATGAACATCCCGACGGGCTGCGCGTTCAACCCGCGCTGCCCGATGGCGCAGCCGGTGTGCCGGGAGAAGGTCCCGCCGCTGCTGCAACTGGGCAACGGCCGGGCCAGCGCCTGCCACTTCGCCGAGGAACTGGTGAACCGTGACTGAACACATCATCGAGGTCCGTGACCTGGTCAAGCACTACCCCGTGACCCGGGGTGTGGTGTTCAAGAAGACCATCGGCCAGGTCAAGGCGGTCGACGGCGTCTCCTTCGACCTCAAGGCCGGCGAGACGCTCGGCGTGGTCGGCGAGTCCGGCTGCGGCAAGTCGACGCTCGCCCGGGTGCTGATGAACCTGGAGAAGCCGACCTCCGGTCAGGTGCTCTACAAGGGCCAGGACATCTCCAAGCTCTCCGGTGGCGCGCTGCGGCGGCTGCGCCGGCAGATCCAGCTGGTGATGCAGGACCCGTACACCTCGCTGAACCCCCGGATGACTGTGGGTGACCTGATCGGCGAGCCGTTCGAGATCCACCCCGAGGTGGCTCCGCGCGGCAGCCGGCGCGGCAAGGTCAAGGAGCTGCTCGACCTCGTCGGCCTCAACCCGGAGCACATCAACCGGTACCCGCACCAGTTCTCCGGCGGTCAGCGGCAGCGCATCGGCATCGCCCGGGCGCTGGCGCTGCGGCCCGAGGTGATCGTCTGTGACGAGCCGGTGTCGGCCCTGGACGTCTCGATCCAGGCCCAGGTGATGAACCTGCTGGAGAAGCTCCAGGCCGAGTTCGGGCTGTCGTACGTCTTCATCGCCCACGACCTGTCGGTGGTGCGGCACCTCTCCGACCGGGTCGCCGTGATGTACCTGGGCAAGATGGTGGAGATCGGCACCGAGGACGAGATCTACGAGCGGCCGACCCACCCGTACACCCAGGCGCTGCTGTCGGCGGTGCCGGTGCCGGACCCGACCGTGCGCGAGAGCAAGGCGATCATCCGGCTCCAGGGCGACGTGCCGTCGCCGGTCAGCCCGCCCTCGGGCTGCCGGTTCCGCACCCGGTGCTGGAAGGCGCAGGACGTCTGCGCCCAGGAGGTGCCGCTGCTCCAGATCCGGCCGGGCTCGGACCACCCGAGCGCCTGCCACTTCGCGGAGAAGCGGGAGATCGTCGTCACCCACGAGGTGGCCTGATCCGTTCCGGACCGCCTGCTGGCGTCAGCTCGACGCCGGCAGGCGGTTCGTCGTATCCGGGGACGTCACCGCGTCACAGCGGACCGCGACCGGCACGCAGCAGCAGGAGCGCGAGCTGCGTGCCGTCGGCGCCGAGCTCGGAGCGGAACCGCTCCAGGATCTCCCGCTCGCGGGAGAGCACCAGCCGGGTGCCGCCGGAGGCCATCCGGGTCGCGCCGACCTCCTGGGAGAGCGCGGCCCGCTCCTGCCAGAGCGCGATGAGGGTGCGGTCGATCTCGTCGATGCGCCGCCGGATCTCACCGATCCGCTCCGCCGCCGCCGCGTCGTCGGTGCCGGTCCGGGCCGCCGCGGCACCGGTCGGGTCGCCGCCGGCCGGCCGTCCGTCGCGCGCCAGGCTGCCGTCCACCACGTCAGTCATCATCGTCGTCCCTCTCGGGGCTCGGGCCCGGTACCCGGATCCCGGAACGAAAACGCCCCGGGCTCTGGGGAGCCCGGGGCGTTTCGTAGGTCTGTGATCAGGCGCGACCCACGGCTGCCGGACTCCCGGTGCCGTAGTAAAAAAAGGAGCGCTGATCGAACACGTCGTCGAGTATGCCGACCACCCGGGCGGGCGCGCAAGAAGACGCACCAACAGGTGAGACGTGACGGCGTGCGCCGGGCGGTGGCGCGGGCGGGGAAGTGTCCGCCCGGCGGCATAGACTCGGGCTGCGATGCATCCTCTCTTCGACATTCCCACATCCCCGCCCGCGCCGGAGTCCCCGCCCGCGCCGGAGTCCCGGCCGACCCCGCCGCGCCGCTTCGGGGGCGCCGGGTCGGATCCGGCCGCCCTCCTCGACGGCCTCAACGGCCCCCAACGGGACGCGGTGACCCACGCCGGCTCCCCGCTGCTGATCGTGGCCGGCGCCGGCTCCGGCAAGACCCGGGTGCTGACCAACCGGATCGCCTACCTGCTCGCCGCCCGCGACGTGCACCCCGGCGAGATCATCGCGATCACGTTCACCAACAAGGCCGCCGGCGAGATGAAGGAGCGGGTGGCCGCGCTGGTCGGCCCGCGCGCCCGGCTCATGTGGGTCTCCACGTTCCACTCCGCCTGCGTACGCATCCTGCGGGCCGAGCACGAGCACGCCGGCCTGAAGTCGACGTTCTCGATCTACGACGCGGACGACTCGCGCCGGTTGATGCAGATGGTCGCCCGCGAGCTGGATCTGGACCCGAAGCGCTACCCGGCCCGGGGCCTCGCCGCCCAGGTGTCGAACCTGAAGAACGAGCTGGTCGACCCGGAGGAGTTCGCCGGCCGGGCCAAGGGGCCGAACGAGCGGGCGCTGGCCGAGGCGTACACGCTCTACCAGCGGCGACTGCGCGAGGCGCACGCGCTGGACTTCGACGATCTGATCATGACGACGGTGCACCTGCTCCAGTCGCACCCGCACGTCGCGGAGAGCTACCGGCGGCGGTTCCGGCACGTGCTGGTGGACGAGTACCAGGACACCAACCACGCCCAGTACGTGCTGATCAAGGAGCTGGTCTCCGGCACCGAGGGGATCCCGCCGGCCGAGCTGTGCGTGGTCGGTGACGCGGACCAATCGATCTACGCGTTCCGTGGCGCGACCATCCGCAACATCCTGGAGTTCGAGCGGGACTTCACCGACGCCCGCACGATCCTGCTGGAGCAGAACTACCGCTCGACCCAGACCATCCTCAACGCGGCAAACGCGGTGATCGACCGCAACACCTCCCGCAAGCCGAAGCGGCTGTGGAGCGACGCCGGGTCCGGCGAGCAGATCGTCGGGTACGTCGCCGACACCGAGCACGCCGAGGCCGACTGGGTGGCCCGGGAGATCGACCGGCTGGTCGACGACGGCGAGACCCGCCCGGGCGACGTGGCGGTTTTCTACCGCACCAACGCCATGTCCCGCGTGTTCGAGGAGGTGTTCATCCGGGTCGGCCTGCCCTACAAGGTGGTCGGCGGGGTGCGCTTCTACGAGCGCAAGGAGGTCCGCGACGCGCTCGCGTACCTGCGCGCGGTGGTGAACGACGACGACACGGTGAGCCTGCGCCGGGTCCTCAACACCCCGCGCCGGGGCATCGGAGAGCGGGCCGAGGCGTGCGTGGAGGCGCTGAGTGCCCGGGACCGCATCTCCTTCGGCGCCGCGCTGCGCCGGGCCAAGGACGCGCCGGGCATCTCGACCCGGGCGGCGAACGGCATCGCCGAGTTCGTCGCGCTGCTCGACGCGGCGCGGGAGCTGGCCGACACCGGCACCCCGGAGGAGGTGCTGGAGGCGGTGCTGACCCGCTCCGGCTACCTGGCCGAGCTGGAGGAGAGCCTCGACCCGCAGGACGCCGGCCGGGTGGACAACCTCCAGGAACTGGTGAGCGTCGCCCGGGAGTACACCGAGCGGATCGAGGCGCTCGGCGCCGACGACGAGCGGGCCACGCTGGCCGGTTTCCTGGAGCAGGTGGCGCTGGTCGCCGACGCCGACCAGATCCCCTCCGACGACCCGGACCACCAGGGCGTGGTCACCCTGATGACCCTTCACACCGCCAAGGGCCTGGAGTTCCCGGTGGTCTTCCTGACCGGCCTGGAGGACGGCGTCTTCCCGCACCTGCGCTCGCTCGGCGACACCCGCGAGCTGGAGGAGGAGCGGCGGCTGGCGTACGTGGGCATCACCCGGGCCCGCCAGCGCCTCTACCTGTCCCGCGCGGTGACCCGGTCCGCCTGGGGCGCGCCCGCCTACAACCCGCCGTCGCGGTTCCTGGAGGAGTTGCCGCCGGAGCTGGTGCGCTGGGAACGCACCGAGGGGTCGTACACCTCGTGGGGTGGCGGTGGTGGCGGCGTCGGCGGCCGGGCGGACCGCGTGGGCCGCGGCGGCTTCGCCGGCGGCACGCCCAAGGCGACCGAGCTGGCGAAGCGGCTGGGCGTGGACGCCAGCCGCCTGGCCACCGCGAGCGAGCTGAAGCAGGCACCGAAGGTCTCGGTGGGTGACCGGGTCAACCACCAGCGGTACGGCCTGGGCCGGGTGCTGGCGGTGGAGGGTGCCGGGCCGGGTGCCCGCGCCCAGATCGACTTCGGCGACCAGACCATGTGGCTGGTGCTGCGGCACGCCCCGATCGACAAGCTCTGAACGCCGGGCGGGCCCGGTCCGGCTCATGGCCGGGCCGGACCCTCCTCCTGTCGTGGCGCCCTCAGCAGGCCACGTCGATGCCCCGGGCGCGCAGGAACGGCGCCGGGTCGATCTGGTTCCACATCGCGCCCTGGTGCACCTCGAAGTGCAGGTGCGGGCCGGTGGAGTCGCCGGTGGAGCCCTCGTAGCCGATGACCTGACCGGCCTTGACCGTGTCGCCCACGGCGACGGCGAGCCGGCTCTGGTGGGCGTAGTGGGTCAGGTAGCCGTTGTGGTGGTCGATGAAGACCGAGATGCCGTAGCCGTCGCCCACGTCACCGGCCTTGACCACGGTGCCCGCCGCGGCGGCGTGGATCGGCGTGCCGGCCGGCATGGCGAAGTCGATGCCGGCGTGCTGGGTGCCCCAGCGGGGCCCGTAGCAGGACGTGATGTCGGCGCCCTTCATCGGGACGACCCAGGTGGGCTTCTTCGCCACAGTCGTCTTCTTGGGCTTCGGCTTGGGCTTCGCGGTCGCCGTCTTCTTCGGCGCCGGGGTGGTAGCGCTCGCGCTCGGGCTCGGCGACGGGCTGGCCGGTACGGCGGACGGGGTGACCGGCTCACGGTCCGAGCGGTCGGCGCGGGCGGCGTCGTCGGCGCGGGCCGCTACGCCGAGGTCGACGGCGGCCGGGGTGGGGTCGGACGGGGCGGTGGTGACGACCACGCCACCGATGCCGAGGCCGAGCACTGCCACCGCGCCGGTGACCACGTAGACGGTGCGCCGGGCGAGGCGTGGGCGCCGGTGCCGGGCGGGGGCGTTGTCCGGGGTGGGGCTGCTGTGCTGCACGGGATCCTTCATCGGTTTCGAGGGGCACGTGACCTCGAAATACTGGTGTCGGTGCAGGTCGCAGCGGGTATGGGGGTGCGGAGGCGGTGGCGCGTGGCCGTCGCGGCGCGTCCGGTTCTCCACCGGCCGACCGGTTCGGCCGAAGAGACGATCTTCGGTGCGTGTGCTCCCGGTCACACTCGTTGGTGTGACGTGGCAGACATCGGCACAGACGAAACCGCCCGGACCGTGCGGTCCGGGCGGTTAAGAGGCGTTACGGAGCGTCAGGACGCGGCTGCGTCGCTGTAAACCGCCTCGACTTCGAGCTGAATGTCCACTCCGCGATCCCTGAGGAACGCAACCGGGTCCTGCGGCTGGCCCTTGACATGGATCTCCAGGTGCAGGTGGGAGCCGTAGGAGTGGCCGGTGTTGCCGACCAGGCCGAGCTGGTCGCCGGCCTTCACCTCCTGGCCCTCCTTGACCGTCACCGCGGAGGAGTGGCCGTAGATGGCCTCGCTGCCGTCGGAGTGCTGGACGATGACGGCGTAGCCGTAGCCGCCGAACCAGCCGGCCTTGGTGACGGTGCCGGCGTGGACCGCCTTGTAGGGCGTGCCCTCCGGGGCGACCAGGTCGATGCCGGTGTGCAGCTTGCCCCAGCGCATGCCGTAGGGGGACTTGAAGTCGTAGCCGTGCAGTGGCAGGAGCCACGGGTCCTGCTCGGCGACCTTGCGGTCGGAGCGGTCCGAACGGGAGGGGACGTCCGCGCTGTCGGCACGGGCGGCGGCGTCCTGGCTGGCGACCGAGGCCTGCCGGAGCTCGTCGAGGACCGACGGGTTGACGCTCTTGGCGTCGGGGAGGGCGTTCGCGCCGATGGCGACGATGCCGGCGCCGACGAACGCGGTGGTGACCACCGCGGCGTAGCGGCTCCGCGGGGGGGTGGGTACGCGGCGGCGGCCGCGATAGCGATCGGGCTCAGACGACAGGCGCTGGCGCACGCACACCCTCCGTTGTCGGGGATCCGATGCGACTCCGGACCGTTCGGTGAAGCTCTGCCGAACGTCCGGTGTCGCGTCGTCACCCGTCCGTGGACCTGATGACAACCGTGGACACGTTAGCCAACAGCCACTCCTGTCACAAGCCGAAGCGCCGAAATGCTGATTCGTTATGTCCAATTCCATCCGGCCTTGTCATATCTCGTGCCGCCGGTCGGATGGCCCTTCGACTGCCCATTCGTCGCGGACAGTGACCGAACGGCGGAGGTGTCCGGCTTTCCGCGTACCCGGGTGGGCGGTAGGGGGTCGGCTCGTTTGTGGGAAGGTCCGGCCCCGCTTCCCGCCTCCGGTCCGGCCGGGTTACCGTTCGTTCAGGTCAGGAGTGCCGGTGAAAGGTGTGCGCAGATGAGCTCTCGTATCCGGGTCGTCGTCGCGAAGCCCGGCCTGGACGGCCACGACCGGGGAGCGAAGGTGGTCGCCCGTGCCCTGCGTGACGCCGGCATGGAGGTCATCTACACCGGCCTGCACCAGACGCCCGAGCAGATCGTCGAAACCGCCATCCAGGAGGACGCGGACGCGGTCGGCCTGTCGGTGCTCTCCGGCGCGCACATGACGCTGTTCAAGCGCGTCGTCGAACTGCTCACCGAGCGCGACGCCACCGACATCGTGGTGTTCGGCGGCGGCATCATCCCCGAGGCCGACATCCCGGAGCTGGAGCGGCTCGGCGTCGCGAAGATCTTCACCCCGGGTGCCACCACCGGGTCGATCGTCGAGTGGGTACGGGAGAACGTCGCCCAGCCGGTCGGCTGACCCGCCGCGTCGCCGGCCCCCGCTGTCCGGCCCCCGCGTTCCCGGCTCCGGGCACGGGGGAGGGGCCGGACGCACCCCTCACACGCCCGGCCCCTCTATGCACGATGCCCCGCCGCCACCCCTCGACCGACAGGGCATCGGCCGCTCCCGTCGCCGCGCTTGACCAGCGCGCCGACATCACACTCAACGACGCCCCCGACGGGCGGTTACGCCCCGGTCCGGAGATCCCCCGGACGGCTGACGCCCGCGCCCGCCGGTGCGGCCGTGCCCGGGCCGGCCGGACGACGGCCTGTGCATTACCGCACACCCCGCACCCGCTCGGTTGCCGCCCGTTCCCATCTCGTTAGGCTGCGGCAAATGGCCTGTCTCATCTGATGACAGGCGTCAAACTGATTTTCCGAAGCTGGTGGCGGCGCGACGGCGCGCCGCGGAGACGGGACGGGACGCGCAATCGTGGACCTGTACGAGTACCAGGGGCGGGACCTGTTCGAGCGGCACGGCTTGCCCGTGCTCGCCGGCGGCGTCGCCACTACCCCGGAGGAGGCCCGCGCGATCGCCGAACGCCTCGGCGGCCGGGTGGTCGTCAAGGCGCAGGTGAAGGTCGGTGGCCGCGGCAAGGCCGGCGGCGTGAAGCTGGCCGAGGGCGCGGAGGAGACGGTGGCCCGGGCCACCGACATCCTCGGCATGGACATCAAGGGTCACACCGTCCACAAGGTCATGATCACCGTGACCGCGGACGTGGCCGAGGAGTACTACTTCTCGTACCTGCTCGACCGGGCGAACCGCACCTTCCTCTGCATCGCCAGCGTGGCCGGCGGCATGGACATCGAGGCGGTCGCCGCCGAGACCCCCGAGAAGGTCGTCAAGGCCCCGATCGACGCCAACACCGGCGTGGACGAGGCCAAGGCGCGCGAGATCGTCACCGCGGCCGGCTTCCCGGCCGAGATCGCCGACCAGGTGGTCGAGGTCGCGGTCAAGCTGTGGCAGGCGTTCGTGGCCGAGGACGCCACGCTCGTCGAGGTGAACCCGCTGGCCACCACCAAGGACGGCAAGCTGCTGCTCCTGGACGCCAAGGTCACCCTGGACGAGAACGCCGGGTTCCGGCACCCGGACCACGAGGCCCTGGTCGACCAGGCGTCGGTGGACCCGCTGGAGCAGGCCGCGAAGGCCAAGGACCTCAACTACGTCAAGCTCGACGGCGAGGTCGGCATCATCGGCAACGGCGCGGGCCTGGTCATGTCCACGCTCGACGTGGTCGCGTACGCGGGCGAGCGGCACGGCGGCGTCAAGCCGGCCAACTTCCTCGACATCGGCGGCGGCGCGAGCGCCGAGGTGATGGCGAACGGCCTGGAGATCGTCCTGTCCGACCCGTCGGTCAAGAGCGTCTTCGTCAACGTCTTCGGCGGCATCACCGCCTGCGACGCGGTCGCCAACGGCATCGTGCAGGCGCTGGCGCTGCTGGAGCAGCGCGGCGAGAAGGCCACCAAGCCGCTCGTCGTGCGCCTCGACGGCAACAACGCCGAGGCCGGCCGGGCGATCCTCGACGGCGCGGCCAACCCGCTGATCCAGCGGGTCGACACCATGGACGGCGCGGCCGAGCGGGCCGCCGAGCTGGCAGCTGCGGGGGTCTGACAATGGCTATCTGGCTGACCAAGGACTCCAAGGTCATCGTGCAGGGGATGACCGGTTCCGAGGGTTCCAAGCACACCCGGCGGATGCTCGCCGCCGGCACCAACGTGGTCGGCGGCGTGAACCCGCGCAAGGCCGGCACCACAGTCGACTTCGACGGCACCGAGCTGCCGGTCTTCGCGTCCGTCGCGGACGCGATGAAGTCCACCGGTGCCGACGTCACCGTCATCTTCGTGCCGCCGCAGTTCACCAAGGCCGCCGTGGTCGAGGCGATCGACGCCGGCATCGACCTGGCCGTGGTGATCACCGAGGGCGTGCCGGTGCACGACACCGCCGCGTTCTGGGCGTACAACAAGGCCAAGGGCGAGCGCACCCGGATCATCGGCCCGAACTGCCCGGGCATCGCCTCGCCGGGCGCGTCGAACGCCGGCATCATCCCGGCCGACATCACCGGCTCCGGCCGGATCGGCCTGGTCAGCAAGAGCGGCACGCTGACCTACCAGATGATGTACGAGCTGCGCGACATCGGCTTCTCCACCTGCGTCGGCATCGGCGGTGACCCGATCATCGGCACCACCCACATCGACGCCCTGGCCGCCTTCGAGGCGGACCCGGAGACCGACGCGATCGTCATGATCGGTGAGATCGGTGGCGACGCCGAGGAGCGGGCGGCCGAGTTCATCAAGGCCAACGTCACCAAGCCGGTGGTCGGCTACATCGCCGGCTTCACCGCCCCGCCCGGCAAGACCATGGGTCACGCCGGCGCGATCATCTCGGGCTCGGCGGGCACCGCCGACGCCAAGAAGGCGGCGCTGGAGGCGGTGGGCGTCAAGGTCGGCAAGACCCCGACCGAGACCGCCAACCTGATGCGGGAGCTCATGTCCGGCCGCTGAGCGGCCGAGCGACACGCCGAGGGGGTCGACCGGGCAACCGGTCGGCCCCCTCGCGCTCAGCGGTACCAGTACGGGTAGTACGAGTTGCCCCGGGCGCGCACGATGGCGCTGGCGACGATGTTGATCACACCGAACGCGATGCCCAGCCAGCCGAGCAACTGCGACCTGCCGTTGCGCCGGGCGTCGCGGATCGACAGCGCGCCGAAGACGATGCCGAGGATGCCGCAGCAGACCAGGCCGAAGACGATGCCGAGGACGCCCCAGAGCGTGGTCCGGTCCCGGCCGACGGCCGGTGGCGGCGGGGGCGGCGGATACGGAGCATGCACGGCTTCCTCCGAGCGGTCGGCACCGCGACGGGAACGGTCGCGTCTGAGGCCGAGGCTAGACCGGATCACCGCCGCCGGGCCGGGGTTCGGCGAACTCGCCAGGCAACCGACCCGGTATCGGACTGCCGTCCTTCCCGCGGCGTGCCAGAGTAGACACGATGTCACGCGTCACCCCTGACCAGCCCCGCCGTCCGGCCACCGGCCCCCCCGCCGGCGCCCGGCCGCCCGGCCGTGCCCGCCCGGCCGCGCGCGTGCCCGCGCCCCGATCGGGGGCCGAGCCCCGCAGCCGGGCCCCGCTGCCGGTCGCCGCCGGGGTGGCCGCGCTCTGGGCGGCGCTGACCTCCTGGCTGCCGGTCTCCGCCGTGCTGGGCCTCGCCCAGCTCAGCGAGGACGCCGGATCGCTCGGCGGCGCGCTCCGCGCCGGCCTGGCCGGGTGGCTGCTCGGGCACGGGGTGCCGCTGCAGACCGCCGCCGGCCCGCTCGGCCTGGCGCCGCTCGCGCTCAGCGCGCTCGCCGTCTGGCGGCTCACCCGCGCCGGGGTGCACGTCAGCCGGGCCGTCGGCGCGCGCGGCGCGGGCTCGCCGCGCCAGGCGCTCACCGTCGCGGTCGCCGTCGGCATCGCGTACGCGCTGCTCGGCGCACTCGCCGCGTTCGCCGTCGACGCCGGTGGCCTGCGGGTCTCCCCGGTCACCGCCGCGCTCACGTTCGCCGCGTTCGGCGTGTCCGCCGCCCTGGTCGGCGCGCTGCGCACCACTGGTGTCTGGGCGATGCTGGCCGAGCGCTGCCCACCGCCGGTGCGCGACGGTCTGCGTACCGGACTGGTGGCGGCGCTGCTGCTGTGCGGCGCGGGTGCCGGTGCGGCCGGGCTGGCGGTGGCCACCGGCGGCGGCGACGCGGCCGACATGATCGGGGCGTACCGGACCGGGGTGGCCGGTCAGGCGGGCATCACCCTGGTCAGCCTCGCCTACGCGCCGAACGCGACCGCCTGGTCGGCGAGCTACCTGCTCGGTCCCGGGTTCGCCGTCGGCACCGACACCGCCGTGCGGACGAGCGAGGTCTCCGTGGGCGCGCTGCCGGCCGTACCGCTGCTGGCCGGCCTGCCACGTGGCCCGATGGACGGGCTGGGTGGCGCGCTGCTCGCAGTGCCGGTGCTGGCCGCGATGGCGGCCGGCTGGCTGCTGGCCCGGCGGCTGCTGCGCGCGGCGGCCGAGGAACGGGCCGAGGTGGGCTGGCCGGCGCTGCTGCTGCCGGCCGCGCTCGCCGGACCGGTCGCGGGCGCGCTGCTGGGGCTGTTCGCGGCGGCCTCCGGCGGATCGCTCGGCGGTGGCCGGCTGGCCGAGGTCGGGCCGTCACCGTGGGCGGTGGCAGCGGTGGCCACGCTCGTGATCGGGGTGGGCGCGGTGCTCGGCGCCGCCGCCACCCGCACGCTGACCCGCACCCGCTGACGCGCACCCGTCGACGCGCACCCGCTGACGCGCCGCCTCCCGGGGCCCGGAGACGCGTCAGGGGCGCCCACCGGAAGGTGGACGCCCCTGGACGACGGACGATCAGGGCTGGGCGGGCAGGCTGACGTTGGCGACGATGCCCAGGATGATCAGGATGATGCCCAGGCCGGCGCCGATCGCGCCGCAGATCAGACCGGTCTTGGCCTGACCGTCGTTGTTGGCGAGCCCCTGCGCGGCCTTCTGGCGGCCCAGGTAACCGGTGACCGCCGCCGCGATACCCAGCGGGATGCCGAGGTAGAAGCAGCAGACCATCGGGATCGAGGCGATACCGAGGATCATGGACACGAGGCCCAGCGTGTTGTTCGGGGCCTGGCCCGCCCCGGCCGGGTAGCCGGCACCCGGGTACTGCGGCGCGGCACCGTACGGCTGCTGCTGCGCGTACGGGTCCTGGCCGTAGGCGGGCTGACCCGAGGTGGGCTGGCCGTACGGCTGGCCCGAGGTGGGCTGCTGGCCGTACTGCGGCTGCTGCCCGTACTGCGGCTGCTGGCCGTACTGCGGGGCCTGCGGCGGCTGGGCGTACGGGTCGTGCGGCTGCGCGTTCGGATCCTGGTTCGGCTGCTGGCCGTACGGGTCCTGTCCGGGGTAACCGGGCTGCATGTCTGGGTGCTCCTCAGATCGGTTCGGGTTGTCCGTCAGTTTGTGCTGCTGCCGCCGACGAGACCAGCCAGGCCGCCGAAGAGGCAACACACCACGATGAGGCCGATCCAGACCAGGCCGACGATGAGGGCCCACTTGGACCACTTCTTGGACTCGGCCGCGGCGGCCTGGGCGCCGGCGTAGTCACCCTGCTGGATCAGCGGGTTGACCTTCGACGCGTTGATGATGGCCGGGATCGCGAGCGGCCAGAACAGGAAGATCGCGACGATGGACATCGTCATGTTGTTGTCGATCTGCTGCGGCTGCTGCGGGGGGTATCCGGGCTGCATGGAGGTACTCCTCGGTCCGACGGCACGCGGCGTGCCGGATTCTTCGTGGGGGTGCGGGCCGGGCGCGAGGCCGGACACCGGGCGACCGGCAGCGTACCGCGATCACGCCACCCGGGAGGTCAACCGTTGAGCCGCCGCCCCGCGGCCGGGCCGCCTGACCTGCCCGATAGGGTTGCCCGGTGACCGAGCCCGCGTCCGTCGCCCGCCTCGTCGTCCTCGTCTCCGGTTCCGGCAGCAACCTCCAGGCGCTGCTGGACGCCACCGCCGACCCCGGGTACGGCGCCCGGGTGGTCGCTGTCGGCGCCGACCGGGACGGGATCGCCGGCCTGGACCGGGCCGCCGCCGCGGGCGTGCCGTCCTTCGTCGAGCGGGTCAAGGACCACCCCACCCGCGCCGACTGGGACAAGGCGCTCACCGCGCGGGTCGCCGAGCACCGGCCCGACCTGGTCATCAGCGCCGGTTTCCTCAAGCTGGTCGGCCCGGAGTTCCTGGCCGCGTTCGGCGACCGCTACCTCAACACGCACAACACGCTGCTGCCGGCGTTCCCCGGCATCCACGGCCCCCGCGACGCGCTGGCGTACGGCGTCAAGGTCACCGGGGCCACCCTGTTCTTCGTCGACGCGGGCATGGACACCGGCCCGATCGTGGCCCAGGTCGCCGTGCCCGTGCAGGACGACGACGACGAGGACACGCTCACCGAGCGCATCAAGTCCGCCGAGCGGCGCCAGCTCGTCGAGCAGGTCGGCCGCCTGGTCCGTGAAGGTTGGACGATCACCGGCAGAAAGGTCACCATCCCGTGAACGCCACTGAGGACGCCGGCCGCCGCCCGATCCGGCGCGCGCTGGTCAGCGTCTACGACAAGACCGGCCTGGCCGAGCTGGCCCGCGCCCTGCACGAGGCCGGCGTGGAGATCGTGTCGACCGGGAGCACCGCGTCGACGATCTCCGGCGCCGGGGTGCCGGTGACGCCGGTCGAGCAGGTCACCGGCTTCCCGGAGATCCTCGACGGGCGGGTCAAGACGCTGCACCCGAAGATCCACGGCGGCCTCCTCGCCGACCTGCGCAAGGACGCGCACGCCGCCCAGCTCGACGAGCACGGCATCGCCGGCATCGACCTGCTGGTCTCCAACCTGTACCCGTTCCAGGCCACCGTCGCCTCCGGCGCCGGCACCGACGAGTGCGTCGAGCAGATCGACATCGGCGGCCCGGCGATGGTGCGGGCCGCGGCGAAGAACCACGCCTCGGTGGCGGTGGTGACCGACCCGGCCGCGTACCCGGCGGTGGTGGCGGCGCTCGCCGAGGGCGGCTTCACGCTGACCCGGCGCCGGGCGCTGGCGGCCCGCGCGTTCGCCGACATCGCCGACTACGACGTCGCGGTGGCCGACTGGTTCGCCGGCACCGTGTCGCCGGCCGAGGACGGCTGGCCGGAGTTCGCCGGGCTGGCGCTGCGCCGCCAGGCGGTGCTGCGGTACGGCGAGAACCCGCACCAGGCGGCGGCGCTCTACACCGACCCGGGCGCCCCGGCCGGGCTGGCCCAGGCCGAGCAGCTGCACGGCAAGGAGATGTCCTACAACAACTACGTCGACGCGGACGCCGCCTGGCGGGCCGCCAACGACTTCCCGGACCAGCCGGCGGTGGCGATCATCAAGCACGCCAACCCGTGCGGCATCGCCGTCGGCGCGGACGTGGCCGAGGCGCACCGCAAGGCGCACGCCTGCGACCCGGTCTCCGCGTTCGGCGGCGTGATCGCGGTGAACCGGCCGGTCGACGCGGCGATGGCCGGCCAGGTCGCGGAGATCTTCACCGAGGTGCTGGTGGCGCCCGGCTTCGACGAGGACGCGCTGGAGCTGCTGCGGACCAAGAAGAACCTCCGCCTGCTGCGGGCGCCCGAGTTCGCCGTACGGCCCGCCGAGTGGCGGCAGGTCAGCGGCGGCGTGCTGGTGCAGACGCGGGACGCCGTCGACGCGCCCGGCGACGACCCGTCCGGCTGGACGCTCGCGACCGGCGACCCGGCCGACGAGGCGACCCTGCGCGATCTGGCGTTCGCCTGGCGGGCGGTCCGCGCGGTCAAGAGCAACGCGATCCTGCTGGCCCGCGACGGCGCCACGGTCGGTGTCGGCATGGGACAGGTGAACCGGGTGGACTCGGCGCGGCTGGCGGTCAGCCGGGCCGGTGACGAGCGGGCCCGCGGCTCGGTCTGCGCCTCGGACGCGTTCTTCCCGTTCGCCGACGGCCCGCAGATCCTCATCGACGCCGGGGTCCGGGCGATCGTCCAGCCCGGCGGCTCGATCCGGGACGAGGAGACCATCGCGGCCTGCAAGGCGGCCGGCGTGACCATGTACCTCACCGGCACCCGGCACTTCTTCCACTGACGAGTCCGGGCGTGACCGTCCGGGTGCGTCAGTCGTCCACACGACTGGCGTACCCGGACGCCGGGCCGTTGCCCGCCGCCGGAGGCGGTTGCTAGCGTGTGCGCGGCGCCGATCGAGCGTCTCCGCTGTCCGTGAGACCGGCAGGTGTGCCATGCGCGTTCGCGACCGGTTGACCGCCGTCGTCGTCACGCTGGCGTTCGTCCTGGCCGGACTGGGAGCGGCAGCCGCACCCGCCGTCGTCGCTCCGGCCGCCGTCTCGGTGAGCGCCGTCTCGGCGAGCGAGACGAGCCCTGTCGCGCCGCGTACCGCGTACCCCGGAATCTCCTGGTCGGAGCTCGCCGCCGGGCCGTGGCACGACCACGGCGGCGGCCTCGGCTACGCCGACGGACCGGACGACCTGGCCCCGGCCGCGCTCCCGCGCGTGGCCGGTCCGGCCGTGCCGGAGCCCGTCGTGC